>CALGYY010000026.1 GCA_937934705.1 uncultured Bacteroidota bacterium | reverse complement strand
AACTCCAGATCCACCTGTCTGCGGATATCGGGGCGGTCGGAGGCCAGCCGGAATACCTCCTGCCGGGCCGAGTGGATCTCCACCATATAGTAGGTCTGAATCTCCCTGAACTCTTCCGGAAGGGTCACATCCTGCTGCACCTGGGGATTTCTGTCATTTCTTTGCCCATGATCAGCCAAAAAATGGTTTTCATCTGACCCAACATGATCGTCTGACGGGTCTGTATTTACCGGACGGGCTTCCGTGTAAGTCATTCTCAGTCCCTGCAAACCACTTAATTTTCCTGCATTCTCATCTTTCGCGCCGATATAGCGGATCAGGGCCCATGACAGGGCACCAAGCACGAAAACAGCGGCTATACGCCAGGCTTTCGTCCACCACAATACGGGAGACTTCTCCCGAAGGGGCACATCTTCACTGATTCGCTCCCACAGGCCGGGATCCGGTCCTTCTTCTTCAAAAGCATCCCGGTTCTGCCTGATGAACTGCTTCAGTTTGTCTTTATTCTCTTTCATCCTGAAGTAATATTTCTTTCACCCTGAGTCTGGCTCTCATGTATTGCGACTTCGAAGTCGACTCGGTGATATTCATAATTTCTGCTATCTCTGTATGATCATATCCTTCAAACAAATAAAGGGAGAAGATGCTGCGGCTGCCGTCAGGCAAGGTTTCCATGGCCTTTCTCACCCTTTCAACTTTCAGCACTTCCTCGTGTTCCGAAATCCTTTCATCAATCTCCGGCTGATCAAGTGCTTCAATATCCTCAATGAACTCAAGTTCCACTTTTCTCTTTCTCAGGAAACTGATACATTTGTTCACCGTGATCTGCTTGAGCCAGTAACCGAATGTTGAATCATAGCGGAATTCCGCGATTCGTCCGAAAGCATCTGCAAAGGCCTCCTGAACCAGATCCTCAGCATCACCCCGGTTTCCGGTCAGGCGCAGGCACACGTTAAACATAGCTTTGGCGTAGAGCTGATACAAACGGTAAAAGCCCTGCTTCTGCCCCTGCCTGCACTGTTCGATCAGGCCGTGGTGTATATCCTTGTCTCCTGAAACCAATTTTAAGTCCGCTTACAATGGCAAAGACGCAAAAGTAAAACAAGGGTTGCAAAGCGACAGAAAACATTTGCAAGGTTTTGGTTTTACCAGGGTTTTCGACGCCACGTTTGAGTGCAGAATTGCCCAGCAGGATTATATGATTACGCGGACTTTGCTAACTTTGCAAAAAATATCCCCATGAATATCAGAATCCCTGTCGCACTGGCGACCACCCTCCTCCTGCTCGCTATGTTGTTTAAGGCCGCAGTAGCTCAGCCCTGGATGCAGTCACCCTACATTCAGAAGCAGGAAGATAAAGAGAATTTTTATGCGATACGTGACGCTTTTTACCAATGGTGGGGTGATCGCGATTATGAGAAAGGGAAAGGCTATATGCCCTTCAAACGATGGGAATGGCGTATGGAAGCCCGCTGCTTCCCCGACGGGAAACTCCCCGAACCCCAGGCTTATTATCGGGCCTATAAAGAATTTGTTACACAACAGACAGACAAGTCTCCCAAAAATGCCTTCTGGACACCCCTTGGACTGGAATGGTGGATGAACGGCTACAGCGGTTATAACCCGGGGAACGGCAGACTGAACGCGGTAACCATCGACATGAACGACAGGAATGTGATCTATGTTGCTGCACCCTCGGGCGGGATCTGGAAATCCATCGACGGAGGATTCAGCTGGACGACCAGTTACGATACCATGCCGGTGCTGGGAACCTCAGCCATTGCCATACATCCTCTTCATCCTGACACTATTTTCATTGGCACAGGCGACCGTGACGCATGGGACACGAAAGGAATGGGGGTGTATAAGTCGTATGATGGCGGCGCAAGCTGGCTGGAAACGGGACTGACTTTCGCTGCCCCTCAGTATAAAAACATCAATAAGATCCTTATTAATCCCATGAACCCCGATGTAATCTTCGCCGCATCCAATGTGGGCGTATACCGCAGCAAGAATGGCGGGGCCAACTGGCAGTTGCGTTACAACGGTTCCGGGGTTAATGACCTGAAATTCTGTCCGGGCGATACTTCTATAATTTACGGAAGCGGCGATAATTTCGTGCGTTCGTCCGATGGCGGAAGCACGTTCACCAAAATTCAGGGGACCCTGCCGCACGACACCAGCCGGCTGGAATTTGACGTTACTGTGGATAATCCCAATATCGTATATGTGGTGGCCTCAACCACCAACTCCACTTTCGGAGGGGTTTACCGTTCCACCGACAAGGGTTTGACATTCAGCCTCCGGTCCAACTCTCCGAATATTCTGGGTTACAGCGATATCGGAGACGACGATGCCGGGCAGGCCTGGTATGATCTGGCTATTGCCGTAAGTCCGTCGAATGAGAACGAAGTGTGGGTTGGAGGCATCAATATGTGGAAATCCATTGACGGAGGCGCTACCTGGGATGTCAACACCATGTGGTATACCGGGAGTCCGTATTCTTACATACATTGTGATATCCATTCTGTGAACTTCTACGGCGATACCCTTTATGTGGGAAGCGACGGAGGAATCTTCTTCACGCCGGATCACGGCAGTTCATGGCAGGATATCAGCGCCGGTCTGGGTATCAGCCAGTTTTACCGTATGGGCTGTTCGAAGAATGACCCGGGACATATTGCGGCCGGGGCGCAGGACATTGGCTCCAATGTTCTTGAAGACGGCATCTGGACCCATGTTTTCGGGGCTGACGGGATGGAAGCCCTGATATCGCATGCCGATGAAGACAATATTTATGTAACTTACCAGATGGGCGGCTTACTCCGTTCATGGGACGGCGGAAATAATTTCGACGGGGTCAAACCGGTTGACAGTATCGACGGGGGCTGGGTGACACCTTTTGTACAGCACCCCGTGGATGCACTGACCCTTTATGCCGGTTACAAGGATGTATGGAAGACCACTGACGGGGCCGACACCTGGACTCCCCTGTCGAATAACCTGACCAACGGCAGCAATATCGACGCACTGATCGTGGCGCCTTCCAATGATGATTATATCTATGTGACAGATGAAGAAACCCTGTATTACACCTCAAACGAAGGAGCAAACTGGTCATCCTCTGTTCCCAACGCAGGGATGTATATCTCCGGTATCACCATTGACCCGGCGGATGAGAACCGGATCTGGCTGACCTGTACTTCCTCCGGAAGCGACCGCGTTTACCATTCTTCTGACGGCGGGCAGAGCTTCAGCGAGGTCACAGCCAACCTGGGCACTTTGGGGTTTAACTGCATCACATACCAGGCGGGTACGGCTGACGGGCTTTACATAGGAACAGAAACCGGTGTGGTATATAAAGACAGCACCATGGCCAACTGGATTCCCTGGGATACCGATTTACCGAAGGTTCCGGTCAGTGAACTGGAGATCCATTACGGAACCGGCACCCTTAGGGCAGCAACTTACGGGCGCGGTATCTGGAACGGTCCTCTGTATAACACCCTTGGCATTTCCCGGATTACGGATTACGGGGTCAGCATTCAGCCGAATCCCGCGACAGATTACGCTATCATCAGAATGGGGGAATTCGGCCACGCTCAGGTAGAGATCATGCTTTTCACCGTGAGCGGAAAGATGGTCAGGCGAATGACGGAGCAAGGTCCTGAGATCCGTTTACAAACTTCAGGTCTGACCCCGGGATTGTATTACCTCGGAATGAAAAACAGCGAAAAGAGCTATTACGGTAAGCTGGTCATTACGCGCTAAGCGGATCAGCAGGGCGTATCCGGTTCTTTACGGATGAAATGCGGGATTTCGAAAGGAATCTCAAGCGACATCTCCACCAGTCCCATATAGTGACCCTCCTCGTACCATGGGGTCTGACAGATCATCTTTTTTATCCCTGCCTTTTCGATCGTATAAACATTGCTTTGTCCGCTCTTAAGCAGTTCTGCCAGTTTTGTCCGGGCGGGCTCAGGATGACAATCGGCCAGGTTCTTCCCGATCAGTGCTGCGCCCCCGTATTTCTCGAAAGTCTTACAGCTTTTTTCATTCATATAAAGGACCGTGCCTTCACGGTCGCAAACGGTAATGGCTCCGGAAAAACCGGCCATCCAGGAGGGGATATTCTGAGGCATAGGGTAGGGTAATTTGAAAATTTGAAAATGGGTTAATTTGAAAATGTTCCCTTATATGACTTTCGACTTTAAGACTTTCGACTTTAAGACTTTCGACTTCCATCACTCCATCACTTTATCACTTTATCACTTCAACACCTTTCGACTTTTCAACATAGTATTTGCAAAACGACCGGGCCCCGCACTCACTGCATTTGGGTTTGCGGGCATTGCATACGTAGCGGCCGTGCAGGATCAGCCAGTGGTGCGCCAATGGAATGAGTTCCTCCGGAATATTCGCCGTGAGCTGCTTTTCGGCTTCAAGCGGATTCTTTGCTTCCTTTGTCAGCCCCATACGTGCAGCTACCCTGAAAACGTGGGTATCGACGGCCATGGCGGGTTTATTGAAAACAACGGAAGCGATGACGTTGGCGGTTTTTCTTCCCACTCCGGGCAATTTCTGCAGTTCATCCACATCGTCGGGAACCACACCGCCGAAATCATCCATCAGTGTTCTCGCCATCCCCACGAGGTTTTTCGCCTTGTTGTTCGGGTATGAGCATGAACTGATCAATGGAAAAACCTGTTCCGGTGTTGCTTCTGACAAAGATTGGGCGTTGGGATATTTTTTATAAAACGAAGGCGTGATCATGTTCACACGCTTGTCGGTGCACTGGGCGGAAAGAATGACTGCAACAAGTAATTCGTAAGCGGATCCATACGCAAGTTCTGTTTCGGCTTCAGGCATATTTACACTGAAATACTCGATAAAATTCCGATAACGGTCCGCACATTTCACAGAGCAAATGTAAGATTAATACCCGTCAGCCCGAAGTTCTTAATTGAAGATTGTTTTACTATTATGAGCCACCAAATACTTTTGATTCAACGAACCTATGAATTCGCAGGGCATTGCCGATGCGAATTCAATTAAGCTAATTGTCAAAAATTGAAACCTACGCAACTTATTACAAACTAACTTGTCTAATAGTCAATTTGCATTCAGTTAATCAATTAAACCCTAAACCATGAAAAAAACCTTCTTCTTATTATTAATCCTTTCGTCGAGCTTACTAAAGACAAGTTCAGCGCAGACCTACATCCGTATTGATTATGATCTGATAACGGACAGCGTACTTTCAAAACACAACTATTGCTGCGATAAAACCCTCGTTTTCACATATTTGATCTCTGGAGTGGCATCAGGATATAACCCGTTGACCGATAGCATTACCTTGCAAATGTTTTTTGGTGACGGGATCGACTCAGTATTTAAGACCGGCATTCACAACGATTCTCTTTTCACCTACATTGGTTTTGCACCGCATCATTACGCTGACACCGGTTTTGTCAATATAAAATTGCTGGCGATCGCACCGGATAACAAACGTGATTCAGTAATAAAGGAGGATTTTCTGGTTGGTGATGTATGTGATTCGATTGCCGGTTATATTTATGAAGATATGAATGGCAATTGTGTACTTTACTCTGAACCCATTATCAGCTATTCCAACCCACCCAGACTTCTTATGAATCAAAGGGATATTACTTCAATTCTTTATTATTATACTGATGGTTATCGGTATTCTTTCAGAGTCCCTACAGGCTATTCTTATGAGGTTACCCTATCGCAGAATATCAACGGGAATTATTGCCCAACATCACATTCAATTAATACCTTGCCTGCCTATGGTGCTAATTTTGGACATCAATGTTCTGCTGCTTCAGATCTCACAGGGACGCTTTCGAGCTCAGTATTCGTCCCTGGAAACCAGCAGAATGTCTATATTTTAAGTATAAATGCCGGGTGTGTAATGACCAACGGCCTGGTTAAACTCATCTATGATCCGCTTCTTCTTACATTAACCAGCTCACAACCCTCATGCACAGTGTCAGGAGATACTCTGATTTGGCCCACAGGTGATATTATGGCGGCTAACTATAGTTTACAGGGGGCTCATTTTTACGTTAGTACTTCCGCGGTTATTGGAGACACGTTGCATTTTACCCTGATAGAGCATCCGTTGACTCCGGACTCAGATACAACCAACAGATCGGAAGAGCACACGTCTGAACTCCAGTCACATTCCTTTATCTCG
>CALGYY010000025.1 GCA_937934705.1 uncultured Bacteroidota bacterium | reverse complement strand
TCTTCACCGGACTCAGTTGTCCGTCTGATCCGCGGATATAGAGCCATCGGATGGAGTCAGATTTTCCGCTGTTCATCATTTTCAGGCGGCCCTTTCTGAGGTAGAAGGCCATGTAGGAAAGAATAATGAAGCGACGCAGTTCTCCCTGTGCGGTGCCTTCGGGAAGAAGGGGAAAGGGTGTCCGCCGAAAAGGCCCGTCTGTTAGAGGAATCAGTGTATTGGCGTTGCCGTATCCGGGAGTGAACTGAAGCTCTGAGCGGCTTAAGATCTGTTTGTACAGATTGGTTCCAGGATAGGGCACAACGTTGTTAAACTTGGCCACGGAAATTGGCTGGGATAAGGCAAACCTAAGACTCAGTAAACGATCCTGACGGGTCTCACCGGGCAGTCCGTAGATAAAGGACGCCTGCACGTCCATTCCGCAATCTTTGGAAATTCTTATGGCCCTGCTGTAATCTTCCAGCTTTGCGCCTTTCCGCGCGCCAGCCAGCACATGGTCGGCCGCTGATTCAATTCCGAAAAACACTGTTCTGAATCCGCACTGGTAGAGCATATCCATAATTTCGGGATTGACCTTATCACAGCGGGCCTGGAAGCTGAACCTGAGCTTCAGGTGCAATCCGGCCTCCTGTATCCCCCGGGATAATTCATGCAAACGCACGCTGTCGCCCATGAAATCATCATCCAGGAAAAGGATATGGGTTTTGCCGTATTGTTCTTCCAGGAGGCGAATCTCTGCTATCACCCGGGCGGTGGAAAAGGATCTGACCGTATGTCTGTTGATGATCCGGTTGCTGCAGAATGAACACTGTTGCCTGCACCCCCTCGAGCTAACGATTATGCCGAGATCGTATCGCTTGTCAGCCCTGAAATAGTGATAGGGGAAGCGGGGGAGTGTATCCAGAGATTCAATGAGGGGTGCGTCAGGCCTGTGTACAAGCTGATTGCCTGACCTGAACGAGATCCCGGCCATGTTTTTCCAGTCTTTCCCCGTACTTACAGCATCCAGCCACGCTATCCATGTGTGTTCGGCTTCTCCGCGGATCACCAGGTCTGCCTCCGTATTCTGCAGGATCTCTTCGGGAAGAGCAGTGGGGTGCATTCCTCCGAAGACGATCCGGGCTTCCGGAAACGCTGACCTGATCTTTTCAGCCAATTTCCGGGCTTCAGTAAATGCTTGGGTCAGCATACTGATCCCGAAAACAGCCGTTTCGTTCTTCAGCAGATGTAAGGGTATGGCGGCCATCACATCCGGGGTGATCTGCTGATCAATCAGATGTACCGTATAGCCTTCACGCTCACTGACTGCCGCCAGCATAGCCAGGCCCACGGGCGGAAAGACCGGAGAAAATGCCGAAAAGGGTCCGCCCGCTTTGCTGTTCGCAGCATTAATCAGTATGATCACTGGCCTTCCTGTCATCCGCTGCCGTGTTTTTTGAAAAATTGCCAGGCGACACGGAACGCTGCTTTTCGCTGCGCGCCTGAACCGTATAACAGAACCGCCGGACCCAGCAGCAGGATTTTTATCACCAGGTCAAAAGCCAGAATAAAGAGTCGGGGGGACTTCCATAAGACAGACGCACGTGATTTTCCCGTTTTGAAAAGAATACCGCCCCAATTCCGCTTACGCAGCATCGAAATCCATCTGAACAAATTATAATATACCAAAAGATATGATAACAGAATATCCATCCTCAGCGCCTGATGTCCGGTTCCTTCTGGTAGTAAAGGAAATACCGTTTTTTTGAAAAACGGTTTAACCAGCACAAGCTGGGAATTGATATTCCGGTTCTCCGCACTCATAAAAAACTGCCTGCTGTACCTGAGTTCACCGAACATCCGGGTTCCGGGATAGGGTACCACGTTATTAAACTTAACGACATCGATCCGGTTTCTGAGGGAAAAATCAACGCAAGCCATGCGGTCATCATAAGTTTCACCGGGGAGGCCGTAAAGGAAGTTGGCCATGACTTTAAAGCCTGTCTTTCGGGCGTCTGTCACGGCCCGTGTAATGTCGGCAATCGTTTCCCTTTTACCGATCTCCTTCAGCAGCTTTTCACTGGCGGCTTCAATACCAAAGAACACGGAATTAAATCCGGAAGATTTCAGCTCTGCGAGTATTTCAGGGTCGGCATCTTTAGCCCTGGCCTGCAGCATAAAGCTCACTTTGCCATGCCATTTCTGTTTACGGATCAGCTCACAGATGGTATAAACGCGTTGTTTGCCCGCGAGGAAATTATCATCGTAAAAAGTAATATCATGCTGTCCGTAACGGGTAATCAGCACATCCAGTTCATCAATTACCCTTTCGGGACTCATGGTCCGGTACTTTTTCTGGCCGACCAGGTTATTGCAACAGAAAGAGCAATCGTAGGGGCAACCCCGGGATGTCCCGATATAACCGAGAAAATAATTCCGCTGATCAAACAAATCATAGGGAATCCTGCCGCACTGATCCAGGTCCGTCAGAAGCTCCGGCCAGGGGTTCATCAGGGTCTGACCATCCTTTCTGTAAATAATACCCGGATGGTTTTCAATTCCCCGGCCTTCGAGAACATCCGCTGCAAGGGCCGATATTCCTGTTTCCGCTTCGCCTCTGAAGGCATAATCCACGCCGGGCAAATCCAGGACTTCCTCCGGGGCGATGCTGGCATGCAAGCCGCCCATGATGATCAGGGCTTTCGGATATTTCTTTTTGATGTACGCTGCACATTCCTTTGCCTGGGGCAGGGCTTCACTCAGGCTGCTCAGACCGACCAGGGCATCCCCTCCCCTTTCAAACCATTCATCAATCTTCCCAAACAGATTCTTTCCCGTCTGCTGATCCAGTATGCTGAAAGGAATGCCGGATTCCCTGAGCCGGGCACCCAGAAATGCCAGTCCGAAAGGAAGAGATTTCGGGAAGAATGGCCTGAATAGACCTGTTGAGGCGGGATCTGAGCAATTGATCAGCAGCATTGAGCGGGTTGAACAAAAGGCTAAATTAGTGATAAAAGCTGTACCCGGGGCGTTTGCCGGTTTCAAAAAACATCCTACTTTTATCATCCCTTTTCTCGGCCGCTTCATGAAAAAAAACAAACCCTCCGCCTGGTGGCTCCTCATCCTCATTATAGCACTGAGCCTTGCGCTTCTGGTGGTCTACCTTTCGCGGGTCACATTCTTCGGGCCACTCAATGTTAGCAGTAGTTCCGGAAAGAAGATCGGGGTGTTGGCCAGGACACCCCTGGGGACAGTCATAAGTTATGCTGAAGGGGTTCAAACGGGTTCAGCGGATCAGCGCTTCTACAGTCGCATTGAAGTTTTTCACCCCGGAGGTCCCGATACCCTTCACATACAATGCGGGTCATGCTCTCAAACAGTGATAATAGAGGAAAAGAATTTTTCTGAAATCCTTATTCAGAAATCTCCTGTGAATGCTTATCCCTTTTACCGGAAGATCTGCGACCTTTTTGTTTTTGCCTCCACACTGCGCTGGCTAAAGGGATTGGCATTGGGCGTTGTTCTGCTGATCTCTGCAGCAGGAATCTGGCGGCTCCGTAAGCGACTCCTTTCTTTTGCAGAAAGGCATCATCCTGTCAGAAGGATCATGATTTCTGCGACTTCTCTCAGGGGAAGATGGATGTTAAGCACGTTTTGGGCATTGCTCACCTGCATTCCCATACTATATTTCGGCAACCGTGAGCTTGCTCAGAGTCAGCAAGTCATTTTCGATGATGTGGTACACGTCAAACATAATCCTGATCAAATTGATTACCAGACAATAGCAGTGAATCAGGCTATGGGAAAGGGTTTCATGATCAATGGGGTAAAGGATGAGCTGCGGGTATATAAAATCATGATCGATTCTACTGAAAACCCTCTTAATGACCGCTTATCGAATCATAAACTTAGGTACCTGGGGGGGCGAATCAGCCTTCACCGCTTTCCGGCCTACCCTGCAGCCGTCGGACTATACTACCGGGCTTTTGGTATACATCCCTTGGGGATCAAGATTTTGCAGGGTTTGATGCTTTTCCTGCTAGTCCTGCTTTTTCCACTGATGGGTTATGATTTATGGAAAATCAGGGGCTACCTGGCCGGTTTACTGTCAGCGCCTTTCTTTTTTATTTCGGTTTTTCCCTTGATCGACAGCGTAGCTCCCGACATTTTTACTATTACTATTAACTTTTTAATTATATATTTATATATTATCTTCCGACAGAAACCGGCGTGGAAAGGACTTCTTATGCTGGCACTTTTTTCAGGAGTATCCATTCTCTTCAAGGCCTCCCTGATGTATCTGATCCCCCTGATCCTTTTCGACCTTACACGCCGTGCAATAATCAAGCGCAGCAGCAAATCGGTGATGCAGGTCATTGCCTTTGTTGTTTTGTTTACGGCCTGTTGGCTTCCTTACAATATCTGGAGCATACACACTTCAGGAGAGCATAAGGCGAATGCCGGGATGCTGCTGGATGCCATTGAAAAAGGGACACCGGTAAACCGCCTTCAGGAAAGGATTTCCGCCGGAGATTTCGGCAGATGGAATCAGACGAATATTAAAGAACTAAAGGATGAGGACCTTCAGCAGTTTCACGAGGACATCTCTCCGTATCTGGATCAAGCCGGTATCCTCAGCGTTTCGGACCTGCCGCGGTATACAACAAACAGCATCCATCTTGCCTATAATAAAATGGCGGTGATGCACGATGATTACTATTTCATGATCATGCTGTATCCGATTGACGGAGGTCTTCACTGTCACAATGAATACATCAGTGACGGACGGGAAAATGCAGCATGGGTTTTTGATCCGTCCAGTCATTACAATAATGACGGCATCAAGGGTGCTTACTGGACCCGCCGGGTCTGGAATTTCTACCTGAGCCATCCTTCCGAGATTTTCCGGATCGCGTGGACAAAGTTGACCTCGGTCATTCGGTGGGCACCTGTCACCCGATTTGCAGTCAGTTTTTTCTTTCTGTGGCTTGGTTTCGTTCTTTCCCGGAACCTGCGATCCAAAAAACACATCTTTCTGCCTTTCGTCTTTATTATTCCTGCCGCCGCTGCCCTGTTCAGTGTTGAGATTACTGTACCCTTGTTCTTCCTTATGCTCATTCTGCTATTTGGTCTCAGAATCATGAGAAAGCAAATACCCATCCCGCTTACCGGGCTGATCACCTGCATGGTTCTGATGCCGCTGATCACAGTTGCTGTATCAAGGTATTCAACATATTACTTCTTCCCGCTCTATCTTTTGAGTGCATGGTTCCTGCTACAAACAGGCAAGATAACGACGGCCCGGATTCGTGAGATCCTTTACAGAAACGCCAAAACCCTGAAGCAGAAGAACAATTCCACATTGTGACAAATAGCAGGAACTCCATACAATTCATCGGCATCGGTGCCCATAAAAGCGGGACCTCCTGGTTATTCAACCGCCTGCGGGAAACTCCGGGATACGAGCTGCCCTGTTTCAAGGAACTACATTATTTTGACCGCTCCGAGCGGTATCCGTCGCCCGGAACGCTGGCCGAAGCTTCGCTGAAGAAGCGCTGGCGCGACCCTGAGTGGCGGAAACGGGCTCTGCGCGACTGCATGAATGCGCTGAAAGCAGGTGAGTTCAGGAGATTCCGCTGGTTGTTACGCTGGTACTTTTCTGCGTATAATGATCAATGGTACCTGAGTCTTTTCAAAGGAATGAAGGGCATCAGCGGTGAAATCACACCGGCTTATTGTATGCTTGCTGATGAAGACATCAGGCTGATGAAGGCCCTTTGTCCCGGACTGATCATCGTGTTCATGATGCGTGATCCGGTAGAAAGGGCATGGTCGCATTATCGTTTCGACCATGCGGAGCGCATCCGCAACATGGGTTTTGATATAGGCCATTATACCCATTTTCTGAACAGTCCGGCACAGGAACTCCGCGGACAATATCTTAATACCCTCAGGAATTACCTCAGGGTTTTCCCGGCCCACCGGATCATTGCCGGGTTTTACGACGCCATACAGGATCAGCCTCACCAATTACTGAAGGAACTGGTACTACATACAGGGGGTGAGCCTGACGCTGTGGGTGGTGATCACCAGGTGAAAGAAAAGGTCAATGTTTCTGAATCATTTGCGATGCCTAAGGCAGCGCTGGAACTCACGCTGAAAAAGTACAGGGATATGATACGGAAGCTGGCTGTAATGTTTCCGGGTTATTGCAGTCAATGGGCAGGCAAATACGGGATAGACCTCCCCGGATCTTCCGGTGGTCATCCAAGAGTAAAAGCCACCTGCTCATTGGAAGGGATTGAAGTGTTTTAACTAATTTTACGGCATCTTGAAAAGCGCTTCTATCCCATACTTCAGGCTGGACCATCTGGCCAGGCATTATTCCGCTGAATTCAACCGGATACAGCAGGAGGTTCTCCTTTCAGGACAGTACTTCGACGAAAATGAGATCCGTGGATTTGAAGAAGCTCTGGCAGCCCGATGTCAGCGGGAACATGCGGTGAGCGTGGCCTGCTGTACCGACGCCCTGTACTTTTCACTGCTTGGTATTGGTATCCGTCCGGGCAACCTCCTTGCTCTTCCGTCAGTCTCCTTTATTGCCACCCTTACTCCCTTGCTCAGGGCAGGAGCGGTACCGGTGTTTATCGACATCGACCCCGGCACAGGCATCATGGATCTGAATCACCTGGAAACAATCATGCAGAAGTACCCCCTGAAGGCAGTCGTGTTTGCGGATCTTTACGGGAATATGGTACACCCCGGAGACATAAAGGTTTTGTCGGAAAGATACGGTATTCCTTTCGTAAGTGACGCTGCCCAGTCGCTGGGTTGCGTCCGCGAAGGCGTCCCTGCAGGAAAAACGGGCCAGGTGGCCTGTTTCAGCTTTGATCCCACCAAGGTGATTCATGCTTTTGGGAGTGGTGGTGCGGTGCTGACAGACGACAAGGCTCTGGCCGCCAGGATCAGGAGAATGAGGTACCACGGAAAAGAAGGGCAGGACTACCTGGAACACGGTTACAACAGCAGGATCAACACTTTTCAGGCACGTTTGCTCCGCTTTCAGCTCGAAAAGCTGGATGAGATCACGGAAGACCGCGGCCGTACTGCCCGAAGACTCGCCGGGGCCCTGAGCGACAGGGAGGGCATCAGGCTTCTCAATCATGGGAACGACATCCATCAGTATCATAAGTTTGTTGTACTGGCTGAAGAGCGGGAAAAACTCAGGGAGCAGCTCGCTGAGGCCGGCATACAGGTGATGATCCATTATCCTCTTCCCCTGTCAGAATACGCCCTGTTGCATGACAGGACCTTTGTCAATGAGGGCATTGTTCACGCTAAAACCTTTTGCGATCAGGTTCTCAGTTTTCCTCTCCATACTTTCATGGATGAAGAGGACGTGATCGCGCTTTGTGAAACCCTGACTAAAATTGCCTGATTATGCTGATCGCCGGTGCCGGTAACCTTGGAAAACACTGTCTCGACATGCTTCTGTATGATAAATGTGAGGAAAGGATTTGTTTTTTTGACGACAATCCGTCCCTGCCGGAGCATTTATACGGACGCTACCCGGTTCTGAAAACCGTTGAATCACTTATTGCGTTTTTCAATACAGAAGGGCATTCCTTCATCGCGGCCGTGGGGAACAACAGGATGCGGGAAAAGATGGTTCTGCGAATGGAGGCCCTCGGGGGCAGACTGGTTTCCCTGGTTTCTTCCCGCGCGTATATCAGCCCGCTGCTCTCACTCAGCGACAGTGTGATTGTCCAGCCGGGTGCCGCGCTGGCCCATGAAATCAGGATGGGGAAATGCTGCACCATCCATGCAAACTCTGTTGTTGGTCACGATGTGGTCATGGGCAATTATGTTTCTGTCGCCTCCTTGTCAACCCTGATCGGACCCTGCATTATCGGGGATTATAGCTTCATCGGTACCAATGCAGTGGTTCATCCCGGCCTCAGGATCGGAAAAAACTGTTACATCGGTTCGGGGGTAGTGGTGCGGGAAGATTTTCCGGATCACGGAACATTAGTGTGAGTCGCGCGGAGGTTGATAAAGACCGCCGAAATAGACCATCCTGAGGTAATTTCTGAAACTCTTTGACGTTTCTTTCACCATTTCTTCAAGCTCGCCGCTGCTCAGTTCGTCGATGAAACAAAGCGGATCTTCACCAAAAGGGTCGCCGGTTCTGAAATAGGCCAGAACGCGGCATCCGCCGCAGGTTTTGTTGAAGCGGCAGGGGCCGCATTTTCCGCCCAGTTCTTCCCTCTTCAACATGCGGATGAACAGATCACTTTCAAACAGTATTTCCTTCAGGTCCTGCCTGAGAATGTTGCTTGCCTTCACCTGATCGAGAAACATGGGGCAGGGCGAAACGTCTCCTTCAGGATTGATGGCATAATATGCGCCCACCCAGCATCCGGTCGGCGGGTTTACCGGTACGGGAAAATCATCCAGGGACTGCATGCTCAGGTTTTCGTAATCCGCCGGGTCCAGGAAGCAGGGCGTATAACTGGAACTCCCCTGGTAATGCTTCAGGAGAACAGGATGGAAGAATTGCCGCATGGCAGTGCGGTCGGGCATCAGCTCATGACGGTTACAGCTTCGGGGAACAAAAGGTATACGGTTGAAAGGCAATCCCATATCTGCGATACGCCGGGCAGTTTCAGCGAATGTGGCTTTATTGAACTGCCCCATGGTGATGCTGATATTGGTTCTGACATGATAGCGCTGTAGCAGTTCGACCTTTGACATAACGAATTCCCACTCTGTTTCTCGGGTAAGGGGGTTATCCGCGTCGAATGAATTGATTCCAAAAGAAATAACGATGTCCGGACCGGCGGCTTCCAGAATTTCGTCCAGTTTTGATTCATCCAGGAGAATACCATTGGTGGCCATTGAAAGGCTGAAACCCATTTCGCGTGAGATGCGAAGCAATTCCATGGCGTCCTGGCGCAGCAGGAATTCGCCACCTGAGAAATTCACCACGCGGGTTCCCAGTTCGATGGCGGGCTTGAGAATCCGTCTTTGGATCTGATCCAGGCTTAGGTCAGCAAATACTTTGTTATTCTGATTGGAACCCGTAGAGCAATAGGGGCAATTCAGGTTGCAACGCCTTGTTGACTCAAAATAAAGGATCCCAAAGAGATTCTGCATAGGTGTGGTGCCTGAAAAGCGGAGCTTCAGTCAAGCTTTTGTATATTTGCAAAGCTACATTAAAAATTCCTTGATGCTCCCTCAAGAACTGTTAAAGACGCTGCCCTACGGGTCCGAATTTCTTTTTGCCCGCGAGATCACCGAGGTCAGCGAAAAGTGCATACGGGGAAAATGCTTTTTCCCGTCGTCACATCCTGCATGCCTGGGACATTTCAGGGATGAACCCTTATTACCGGGCGTAATCATGCTGGAGGGAATGGGACAAATTGCGCTGGTTGCCCACGCTCTTTACCTGGGCGGCGATCCCGCGGCTTATACTCCTGTTTTACATAGCATTGAAGCAGAATTCCATCTTACAGCCCCTGCCGATACTTTACTGATGGCCGAGGGAGAACCTGTATATTTCAGGAATCTGACACTGAGATCGAAGATGAGACTCTTTGACGAAGAAGGACGTGAATACGTGACTGCCAACGGCCTGCTGAAACTGATCCCCAAAAACAGATGAAAAGAAGGGTTGTCATCAGCGGTATGGGTGTTGTTGCCCCCAATGGCAGCAATTTAGATTCGTTTACGCAATCCATCCGTGAAGGGAAAAGCGGCATCCGGAAAATTCCCGAACTGGAGGAGAAGGGGTTCCGCTGCCAGGTGGGCGGGGTTCCCCGGCTGGAACAGGAGCAGATTGAATACTTAGCATCCTTGGGGCTGGATGAGCATTCAGCCTATTTGTCATACGCACTTCTTGCAGGAAAAGATGCCTGGCTGGATGGAGGGCTCCCGGTTCCGGATCCGGAAAGCGGAGAAAGCGATCCACAGAGCGGGATCATACTGGGGACAGGCTTTGCGGGCATCGACCTCACGGGAAATAGACTGGTTCCGGCGGTTGATTCCGGCCAGCTCCGAAAGATCCGTTCGGACCTTGTTGAACAGGTGATGCTGAATGCACCGGCGGCCTTGCTGACCAGGATACTGGCTCTCGGGAACATCAGTTTCTGCAATTCGAACGCATGCGCTACGGGGACAGACGCTATCATTATGGCGTATGAATACGTCACCTCCGGAAAAGCCGCACGAATACTGGCTGGAGGGGCAGACGGAGCCTCCCCGTATTACTGGGCATTGTTTGATTCCATGAGGATACTGGCGCCCAACCATAACCATGAACCTGAGCGTGCGAGCCGGCCGATGAGTGCAACGGCCTGCGGTTTTGTCCCTGCAGCCGGTGCCGCCATGCTGATGATTGAAGATGCCGAAACTGCCCTGAAACGCGGTGCGAAAATCTACGCCGAGATCCTGGGCGGCAGCATGAATACGGGCGGTCAGCGCCAGGGCGGAAGTATGACCGCGGCCAATCCCCACGGCATTGAAAGTTGCATCCGGGCGGCCATGAAGGCTTCAGGAGTTAAACCCGGGGATATTGATCTGATCAGCGGGCATTTAACAGCTACAAAAGCGGATGCATCTGAAGTTGCCCTATGGATGAAATCACTGGATCTGGACCGCAAAAGTTTTCCTTACATTCAAAGCCTTAAGTCGATGACGGGCCACCTGCTGGGCGCTTCGGGAGCCATTGAAACCCTTGCTGCAGCGCTGCAGATGTCCGGAGGTTTTATACATCCCAGTATCAATTGTGAAGATCTGCATCCTTCAGTCGCAGAGATCATTCCCCGTGAAAGCATTCCTGCCACCTGTCTGTCATATTCACCCCGGCATATGATTAAGGCCAGTTTCGGTTTTGGCGATGTGAACGCCTGCCTTGTACTCGGACAATTCAAAGCATAAAACTTATGGACAGCATCGAAAAAACGGTCATTGACATTCTGAAGAAGTACACCCTGAATCCCTCGGTATGGGATCAGTACAACGCATCTTTCAATCTGACCAAAGATCTCAAAATCAACTCCGCCCGGGTTGTTGACATTATTCTCGACATAGAGGATGCTTATGATATTTCGATCAGCAATGCTGAGATCGAGCAAACCCGGAGTGTGGGTCAGATGATTGCGCTTATTGAGAAGAAAACCAGCTGAAAATGAGCCATATCGGTTGCGATATCGTGAGTCTGAAGCATTTCTCCCCGCGGGGCCTTTACGAACGGGATTCATACCTTCGGAAGGCATACACTTCCGCTGAAATATCTCAGATTGAAGAAAATCCGGATATCGCTGCTGTGTTCTGGGCGACTAAGGAAAGTGCGTATAAGCTGCACAGTAAAACCGGGGGCGAGGGGGCCTTTTCCCCT
>CALGYY010000024.1 GCA_937934705.1 uncultured Bacteroidota bacterium | reverse complement strand
CCAGGGCCCGGCACTGATCAGCGACAGGGATGTTGCGTTTGTAACATGTGCTGAAAAAGTATACCCTCCCGGGGTATTGGCAGTGTAATACAAAGAATCGCCCAGAGCATGTGCAATACTGCTGATCATCTGCGGCAGATTGTTGGAAGCAGTATAGCTGTTACCCAGGAACAAAGCACGGAGGGACTTCTGGGCCGAAGCGCCAAATGGTCCGCTGAAGAACAGAATGCCGCAAACGAGGAACAATTTCAGACGGAAGAACATCATAAAGTTTATGGGTGGTGATAGGATTCATTTCTGAGAATACTGAGTGCCCTGTATAATTGCTCGGCAAACATGATTCTTATGAGCTGGTGGGGGAAGGTCATTCTCGACAGTGAGATCTTGTCGTCGGCTGTCTTATAAATGCTTTCATCGAACCCAAACGGTCCTCCCGCGATAAAAACCAGATGGCGTGTCCCTGAATTCATTTTTGCCTGCAGATAAGCGGCCATTCCCTCAGAAGTCAGTTCACGGCCCTTTTCGTCCAGCAATACAATAGTATCAGCGGGACTAAGGTACTTCTTCGTCAGTACCGCTTCCTTTTCACGTATGATTTGCGGGCTTCCGGAGCTGACTTTCGGGGAGGGGATCTCTGTTACTGAAAACCCGATATAATGAGGTATCCTCCGGGTGAAGACGGATAATAATTCTCTTGACGCGGGGTCTTCGGTTTTACCGTTCAGCAGCAGCTTAAGTTTCATAGGAGGATTGGACAAAGATATCCATTCGGGATGGTTTTACAAAATAAACTACCTTTGCTTTTTCAAGCTTGCAGACCCTCAATGGAAGCCGCTTGTAACAAAACAGCCGGCGGTGAGCAAAGAGTCCTGTGGCTTGGTTTTTGAGAAACCGCGCCTCCTTAATGACCCATGCCATGCGTTTATTGTTAGTTCTTTATCTGGCCTGCCTGCCTCTGCTGATGTCAGCAAAGGATGCAGAGCCGGGCGACAGCACCGGTACGGGCGACATCACCCCGGCTGTTGCCTCGGCACTGCGTTCGGGCAATGCTTCAGCCCTGGCCGCCTATTTCAATTCAACTATCGACCTGACGCTCCCCGGCAGCGAAGGAACTTATTCCCGCTCGCAGGCTGAACTGATTGTAAAAGGCTTTTTCAACATGAACAAGCCTTCTGATTTCACGATCCAGCACAAAGGCAGTTCCGGTGAAGGCAGCCAGTTCTGCATAGGATTGCTGAATACTGATAATGGGGATTTCAGGACCTATTTCCTGATCAAGACCATTACTCAGCAGAGTGTTATTACTCAACTCCAGTTTGAAGAAATCTGAATCCCTTAGGGGAATTAATTCTGCTTTTATGACCGAAGAAATGCTGATCCGCCAGGCCCTGGATGAAGATTTGGGCGACGGAGACCACAGTTCCCTTGCAACCATTCCTTCCGGTGCAATGGGGAAAGTGCGGTTGCTGGTTAAGGATACCGGAGTGCTGGCGGGCATGGATACTGCCCGGAAAGTCTATATGCTGACGGATCCGGATATTGATTTTCAACCCCTCATGAAAGATGGAGACATGATCAGGCGGAGAGATGTGGCCTTCATTGCTGTGGGCCGGAGAATCTCTTTACTGAGTGCAGAGCGGACCGTATTGAATTTCATGCAGAGAATGAGTGGCATTGCAACACGTACGCGTCAGTATGTGGATGCTATCGCCGGCACAGGGGCCATCGTTCTCGACACGCGAAAGACCACACCGAATATGCGAATTTTTGAGAAGTATGCAGTAAGGGCAGGAGGCGCACAGAATCACCGTTTCGGACTCTTTGACATGATCATGATCAAAGACAATCATGTGGATTTTGCGGGAGGCATCGGGAAGGCCATCAGGGCCTGTCAGCAATACCTGCAACAAAATGGTCGTCAGCTCAGGATAGAAATCGAAGTGCGGAACCTGGATGAGTTACAGCAGGTGCTGACTTGCGGAGGTGTTCACAGGATCATGCTTGATAATTTCAGTCCTGCCGAACTGAAGGCAGCGGTGGGAATGATCAACGGAGCTTATGAAACCGAAGCATCAGGAGGCATCACCCTGGAAACCATCAGGTCTTACGCAGAAACAGGTGTGAATTATATTTCAGTAGGTGCGCTGACCCACCAGATCACAAGTCTTGACCTGAGCCTTAAGGCGTGCGAAGAATAAACAATGATCCGTAGACTTTACCTGAAACTGAGAAATACACGTTTTGCACGCCAGGTTGTCCGCCTGAGCCGTAAAATCATTTTACCCGGTTTCGACGGACTTCCCCTTTATGATGTCATGGGTTTCTTTCTGAAAGGCTTACTAAACGGAGCCATAACCACACGGGCCTCTTCAGTGGCTTTTAAATTCTTTGTTGCACTCTTCCCTGCCATCATCGTGGTGTTCACCATTATTCCCTATATCCCGGTTCAGGGATTTCAGCAGGCTCTTCTGGACACTATCGGTGGCTTTCTTCCCGAGAACTTCTTTGTGATGGTGAAAAGCACCATCGAAGATATTGTTATGCGTCAGAGAGGCAGCTTGCTTTCGATCGGGTTCATCCTCGCATTCTATTTTTCGTCGAACGGAATCGTTGGAATGATCGCAGCCTTCAACAACACGACGCACAGCATTGAAACGCGTCCGCTGTATAAGCAATACCTGATCTCACTGCTCCTGGTGGTCATCCTTGCAGCTATACTACTGCTGGCGGTGGCCATGATCGTCAGCGGAACCGCGGTTCTGAACTATCTGGTCACCTTGGGAATCATGGAAGGATCCCTGGTATTTTACCTGATGCTCACCGGTAAATGGCTTATTGTGGTAATGATGCTGTTCTTCGCGATCAGCTTCATGTACTATCTGGCCCCTGCACGCAGGACGAGATTCCGCTTCATCAGTGCAGGGTCTTCGCTGGCCACTGTTCTGTTTATCTCCGCCACACTCGGATTCAATTATTATGTGAATAACTTCGCCAGCTATAATGCCATTTATGGATCCATCGGAACCCTGATCGTGATCATGATGTGGTTTTATTTCAACTCACTGGCGCTGATTATCGGTTATGAACTGAATGCCAGTATCCGTAATGCCGGCGTGCAATATGAGGAGAAACATCCCTCAGAATAAGAGGCGACAGCTCTTCGGTTGCCAGATCTCCATTTTATCTGCCTCCGGTTCCCAGAAATTCGCCGTGACACTGAAGTAAATATCAGGCAGGCTCTCATACACCCTGATCCACTGTTTCCTGTCAACACAAAAACCTGCGTCCAGGGTTTTTTTGCGGACACAAAGCATAATCATTTTGTCTTTGCGCTTAAGAAATGTCTCTGCGTCTGCCGGCGTCGAAACATGATACATCTCAAGTCCCTCCGGTATGTAGAAAGTTTTCTTCCTCTGCTGCAGTCCCGGATATTCAAAGGGATTACTCTGATCAGCGTAAAGAAGGACAACCTCGCGGCTTCGGTATTGCTTCTCGATGAAGTACACCGTGCCGGTATCAGGATCTGCATCCTTAAAAGCGAAGAGACACAGAAAGGCACAATTGGCCACAAGAAACACAAAGGTTATGGAATAATATAATGCTCTTCTTGCCTGCTCCCTCATTTTCTTCCTGGCTCCAACGATCAGGTCCTGTGTGCTGTGAATCATCATGAAAGTGATAACGAACACCAGCGGAAAAAGATGATGCAACTCTGAAGAGGGGAATAAAATGCTTAGCAGAAAAAGAGGGAGACTCACCCATGAAACCCAATGTTTCAGATTACGGGCCCAGAAATAAAACATGCAAAACAAAACGCAAAGCCCAACGATGAAACCCCCGTTGAAGAAGATCTCGGTGAACCATTGCCACCAGTCAGCTGCATTGATCTTTCCCATGAAAAGGCTGATGGATTGCAGCAGTGACCAGGTCCAATATCCATACAACCAGCGGTCTCCCAATACCCCTGCACTGCATCCCAACAATAGCCCTGCAATCAGCCAAAGCCAGGTCCTTAACTTCAGCTTGCCGTAGAAAATCAACCAAAGCAGGGCCCCCAATATCATCACTCCCGCCATGTACTTGACTGAAAAAGCCAATCCCAGCGCCAGACCCGCGAGTATTGCTGGAACATCTGAAAAGCCCGATTTTTTGTGATTTGTGCGACGCATCACAATGAGTGACATCCCGAGAAAAAAGAGGGCTCCGGAAAAGACATCCTGGGAAAAACGAACGCATACGTAAGGTGAAAACCAAAGCAGGGGAGTCAGGTAAATCATAGGCTGGAACAATCTTTCTTCAAAGATTTCACCTAAGAAACCCTTGAGCAACAGATAAAAAACCCCAAGGCATAAAAAGCCGGTAAATATGCGGAGGAGCATCATTTGTTCAAAAGGTCCGGTGACCCCCAGTGCATTCAGAAATGAGAGGGCGGCCCAGGCTACCATGGGCAGCAGTCCCTGTATACTCCCACCTCCATCCCTGAGTATTTCGGCCGACTGAGGATCAGTACGGAAACGGTCCAGAATTACATCAATAACATACAAGTACTCCGTATAATTATGATATCCAACGCTGAAGATGGCGGTCACCAGATAAACAAAGCCGGCGGTCAGCCAGGCCATGACAATGTCTCTTTTGTGATCCTTCAACACTTTTGCGATAAAATATTGGTTATCAGCACTTTTTTTTAAGGCTCTGCCTCTTATGTACCCGACCAAAATTAGTATTTTTTTAACATTTTCCGGAAAATGGCTCGTTTTTGAGAAAATTTTTTTGAATGATCGCTTTTGTACAAGCTGAAGGTTCGTGGACCTCCCGCTCCCGGGCTTTGTCAGCTGCATAGCAGAAGAGGTTCTCATCATTCCTGCCTATGAGGACCCTCTTCATTACCGGTGAAGAGATCAAATCACTAACAAAATAACGATCCACGGGGGACAGCACAACACAAAAACTCCTATCTTTAAGGCTTGTTGGATGAGAATTTCTATTTTCGTTGTCTGAAACTTCCTGCCTATGAAAAAGCTGCTGACCTCAGGATTGCTATTGATGTGCTGTACGTTTCTTTATGCTCAGTGGCCAGATCCACTGGCTGCTTCTTATGCATCCGATCAGAATCCTCATTACTGGAAGAACAAAAAACCGCATGCCTCCTACTGGCAGCAGGATGTTCACTACCGTATGAAACTGGAGCTGAATGAGCAGACAGATATTCTGAAAGGACAATCCGAGTTATATTACGTGAATCATTCGCCCGACACCCTTAATTACGTTTACTTCCATCTGTACCAGAATGCATTTCAGCCCGGGTCTTATTATGATCAGTTACTGAAATCAAACAAAACCTCCTATCCTTTCGGCACTGTCCAGCAGCAGGGTCTCGGAATCAGTGTAGATGAAATCAGCAGCGAGGGCGTTTCCCTGAAAACCGAAAAGGACAATACCATCCTGAAAGTATGGCTTAGCAAGCCACTTTTGCCTGGAGCCACAACACATTTCAGCATGCGTTTCACCACATGGTTTGACCCCACGGCTCCCTGGGGCAGGATGCGTGTTTATGAATGGTACGGCCACAAACATTACAATGGCGGCCATTTCTATCCACGTCTCGCAGTTTATGATTACAGAAGCGGCTGGGATACCGACCAGCATTTAGGGCATGAATTCTACGGTGATTTCGGAACCTACAACGTTGAATTGAGTATTGCTGCAAATTTTGTGGTCGACGCTACCGGGGTGCTGCAAAACAGGGAAGATGTTATGCCGGATGAACTACGCAAAAAGCTTGATGTCAGCAACTTCAAAGACAAACCATTGTATTCTGATCCTTCGGTGATCATTCCCTACGATCCGGCCGTGCGCAAAACCTGGAAGTTTCAGGCCTCCGGTGTTCACGATTTTGCCTTCCTGGCTGATCCGACCTACCGCATCGGTGAGGCTGAATGGAATGGGGTGAAATGTGTGGCGCTGGTTTCTGAACCTCATGCCGCACGCTGGCAGGATGCCGCCGAACTGACCGCTGAAATTATCCGGATCTACTCCGAAGATTTCGGAATGTATGCATACCCGAAAATGATCGTGAGCGATGCCCGCAGCGGGATGGAATACCCTATGCTCACCATGGATAATGGTTTGTCTCCCGATTACACTTACCTCTTCGCACATGAGATCGGTCACAACTGGTTCTTTGGAATGGTCGGCAGCAATGAAACCTATCAGGCCGCTTTGGATGAGGGTTTCACCCAATTTCTGACCATCAGGGCACTGGAGCGCCTGAAAGAAAGCAGATCCATCGACAGTCCGGATGATTCAAGATTTTTCGAAAAGAATACGCGCAAGGATCCGATCCGTTATGACGCTGCTTATGATTCTTATCTGGACAATGCTCTTAAAACACAGGGTGTAACGCTCAATACGCATTCTGATATGTTCCTGACCACGCAGAACTATGGAAATGAGTACAGGCAGACCTATAATAAAACGGCTGTCATGCTTTTCAATCTGCAATACGTACTGGGGGATGAGCGCTTTGCTGAGGCCATGCAGCATTACTTCCGTCAGTGGAGTTTTTGTCATCCTTATCTGGATGATTTCAGGCAGAGCGTCAACCAGTATACCAATACGAATTTCAACTGGTTCTTTGATCAATGGCTGGAAACCACCAAAACCATTGATTACAGTGTCCGTTCTATCCGCCGAACCAAAGACAAGGGAACCTTCCGTGTTCGCTTCCACAGAAAGGGTTTCATGCAAATGCCCATCGATTTCACGGTTGTTTGCCGCAACGACAGCGTGTACAGTTTTCACATCCCCAATACGGATTATGTAAAAAATACTTCTGCTACTGTCCTGCAGAAATGGGTAGGCTGGAATCGCTTCAACCGAACTTACGATGCCAGGATCAGCGTATCTGACAAGATCAGAAACGTGGTGATTGACAGCACGAGGCGGCTCGCTGATCTGAACCTTTACAACAACAGCCACCGTCGCCCGGTAACTGCCAATTTCGACTACCTGTTTGAACAGGCGCCCGACTGGACACGTTATGAATTCTACGGAAGACCGGATTTGTGGTACAACGGCTATGACGGTCTCAAGGTTGGATTTCATCTGGACGGCGCATATATGAAACATCAGCACATTTTTGAGCTGGCGGCATGGATCAACACCCGCTTGTTCCAGCAGTCCATCAAAGAAGATATGTTCCCCTACAGTTATAACAGGTTCTCTTTCAGAATGCAGTACCGCACCCCGGTGAAATGGTTGTCGCAAAACACCTGGCTCGATTTTCACGCCCGAAGCCTGGATGGCGTGAATGCGTTCAAACTGGCTGTGGAAAAATACAACCGCAGCGGTAATGCCATGATCGCAATCGGGGTTAAGTCCATGTTCCTTTTCGGGAAACGCAGCCTGACGTATATGATGTATCCAAATGAATGGAGTTATGAAAAAGAAGGCGGAACCATCAATTACAATAATATTTTATATGGTAATGTAACTCATAATTATCAGAAGAAAAACTGTCTGGGCTCCCTTGATTTCATGATGAGGACTTCCGCATTCGGGAACGGATACGACTTCACCACATTTGCCTTTACGCATAAACACAGGCAAAAGATGTGGCGCTTCTTCCTGAATACCCGGTTTTTTATTCAGTACGCTCTGGGTTCACAACTTCCTGATGAATCGGCTCTTTACCTGGCTGGAGCCAATCCTGAAAGCCTGCTGGACAATAAATTCACGCGCTCCTTTGGCTTTTTTCCGCAATCCTGGGGAGGATATGGCACCGGCCTGAACCATTTCCAGGCCGGCGGGGGACTAAACCTGAGGGCCTATGCCGGTTATCTGGTTGCCCAGGAATTGTCAGACGGAACGGTGATCCCCGTATATAAAGGCAGCAGCGGTGCAGCGATCAACGCCGAGCTTGACCTAGACCGTCTGGTGACTTTCCGTCCCCGTTTCACCCGGGAATGGTTACGCTGGAACCTTTATCTGTTCGGGGACGCCGGTGTGATCAACTATAACCAGCCCTCCAACCGTCTGAAGCTGGCCGATATCCGTGCAGATGCCGGGGTGGGGACTGCGCTGACAATAAAGAAATGGGGGCGTTTCGACAAGATCAAACCCTTCACCATCCGTTTTGATGTTCCCCTGTTCATGAACCGGCCCCCTGCAGTCGACGGGGATTATTTCAAGTTCCGGTGGATCGTGGGTATCAACCGGGCTTTCTGACCGATACAGAGGCATTAAAAGAAATTATGATACAGCCGCAGGATACTGCGGCGGATTTTGTATATTCGCATATGCTTAGGCTGCATCTGCCAGCCCCCAAAATAAACCATCATGCAAACCAGTATGCTTCATTCAATCGGTCAGAACTTGCTGCGAATTATACTCCTGGCGGCCATTGCCTTCCCGGGCTTACCGGCTGTTTCTCAGAACTGGCAAAGGGTTTTCGGAACCTCAGCAGAAGACGTGATCTGGTCTGTTGATGTTACAACTGATGGCGGAATGATCCTGGCCGGCTATACACGCGGAGGAGGATCGGGGCAGAAGGATGTTCTGCTGGTGAAAACCACCTCCCTGGGATTCGCTTCCTGGATACGCGTATACGGTGGCAGCGGTGATGAGGAAGCCTATTGCGTTACCCAGTCGGCCGACGGGGGATACGTCGTTTCTGGTTATAGTGACAGTTACAGCGGTGGCAATTCCGACGGCTTGATGTTTAAAGTCAATGCTTCAGGGAATGTGGTCTGGAGCAAAACATACGGCGGTGCAGGCAAGGAACAAATCAACCAGCATATTGAAGCTTTCGGGCGTATCATTACTGCCGGCAGAACCGGATCTTATTCCACGGGGGATGACGATGCCCACCTGACCTGGCACGACCAGACAGGGAACATTGTCTGGTCGCGTGTTTTCGGGGGAAACAGCAACGATCGCCTGACAGGTATCAGCACGACCGTAGATAACGCTATCGTTTTTTGCGGGGCTACCCAATCATACGGCAACGACTATGAACCCCTGCTTGGGAAGATTGACACCAGCGGAACCATACAGTGGCTGAATACTTATGGCGGAGGAGCCTCAGCGGATGTGGCCTCTTCGGTCACGCGAGACAACGGAAACGGTTTCCTCGTGGCAGGATATACGCGCTCATTCGGGAACGGAGCCACAGATGCCTTGTTTTTCAGGACTGACCAGAACGGCAGCACCATTTGGGGCAGGACACTGGGCAGTGTGAGCGATGATGCCGGGCGTTGTGCCTATAATCCGATGAACGGGAACTATATGCTCACCGGTGTGATGTCGGGTTATGGTTACGGAGCAATGGATTACTTTGTGGCTGATTTCGACAACCTCGGATTTCTGCTCTGGGCCAATGCCTACGGATCAGTTGGTACGGATGCAAATCCCAACTGGCAAACAGATTATCCTGCAAGCAATTTCGTGTATGACAACGGCGGCGGGCGTCTGGTTTTCGCCGAAGGCAGCTCGGGTTACAGCGGCAACTACGATGTTTTCCTGATGCAAACCAATCTTTCCGGTGAAATTCCTTACTGCTCCGTAGCCAATATTAACCCTTTTCAAACCACTCCGGCCATGCTGGCCACAGCACAGACCTTTAATGTCCAGAGCCCTTCAGGCTTCGACCACCTGGCCACACCAACCGAAGTCAGCCTGATGATGCCCGAAGTCTATTCCTGCGGCTGCAGCACGAATGTATCCCTGGGACCCGACACTGCTGTTTGTGTGGGCGATTTCGTAGTTTTCTTTGCCGGAAACGGTTTCGATACTTACCAATGGTCAACAGGAGCGAGTGGCAACACCATCACGGCCTCTACCCAGGGATATTACAGCGTGACTGTTGCGGATAACCTGGGATGTACAGCATCTGACAGTGTTTATCTGGCCGTTCTTCCCGAACCTGACGACTTCGACATAGGTGATGACACTGTGATCTGTGACGGTTTTACCGTATTACTCGACGCCGGTTTCGGATATGATCTGTACATGTGGCAGGACGGGAGCCAGACCCAGACCTATCTCGCCAGCGACAGCGGTGTTTACGCGGTTTCGGTTTCCAGCATGTGCGGAATCGCTACCGACAGCATCCACCTGACCCTGATGCCCCTCCCCTCTTTTACACTGGGAGCTGATCAGAGCATCTGTACAGGACAAAACATTGTATTGAATCCGGGGACCTTCGCAGGATACCAATGGCAGGACAACAGCAGCAATCCAACTTTTACCGCCACGGTCAGTGGCAATTACAGCGTAACTGTGACCGATTCCAACGGCTGCAAAGAAGATGACGCCATGGTGCTGACGGTACAGGTTATGCCTTCCTTTGATCTCGGTGAGGGTGGTGATCTTTGCGATATGCCTTTCTTCCTGCTTGATGCGGGAAGCGGTCCCGGTGTGTACACCTATACCTGGCAGGACGGGAGCAATCTGCAAACATATACCGCCGATCAGGACGGGTGGTATTCAGTAACCGTCACCAACTCCTGTGGTTCACTCAGCGATTCCGTCTACTTTCCGCCTTGTCCCACCTGCATCATTGATGTCCCCAATGCATTCTCTCCCAATGAGGATGGAATCAATGATGTGCTCTATGTGGTGGGTAACGGGTTTACGCGTATGCAGCTCCTGGTATACAACCGGCACGGAGAACTGGTTTTCGAGACCCGGGATCCGGCGTATGGATGGGATGGTTACTTCAAAGGAAAACTGCAATCCACAGAAGTCTATTACTACTACCTCAATGCCGATTGCCTGAACGGGCAAAGGATTAAGAAAAAAGGCGATATCACATTATTGAAATAATATGATGAAAAAAGTTATCCTGTCCGCACTGTGTATCACCGGCAGCCTGCTTCTGCAGGCACAGGAACCGCATTTTTCCATGTTCTATCAGAATCCTGCGGGGCTGAATCCCGCTCTTGCAGGAGTGAATGAATGCATTATGCGCATCGGCGGAATTTACCGTGACCAGTGGCGTACCGTAGGAAAACCCTATTCCACCTACTCTTTTTTCGCTGATGCCCGCTTACAGCCCTATGATTTTAAAACCGACGCATTCGGTGTGGGTCTCAATTTTGTAGGAGATAAAGCCGGCACAGCAAAAATGGGAAGCAATGATTTCACGATCATCTCTTCATATCACAACGGCTTCATAAAAGATAACCGCCTTATTATCAGCTTTGGCTGGTCACTGGGTTTTGTCAACCGGACCATTGATGAAACGCAACTGTACTTCGGTTCGCAATGGATGGGTGATCAGTTCAATTCGACGCTTCCATCCAATGAACCCTTCCAGAAAAGCTCGGTATATTATTTTGATATGAATGCCGGACTACTGACAACGATTTATATTACCGATTATACGGTTCTTTCGCTCGGGGGTGTACTTAATCATATCACCCGTCCGCAATTTTCTTTCTTCGGAACCGATCACCGTATTGGTATGGAAACCACTCTGCACGCGGGACTGAATGCGGTTCTGACTCCGAGAACCTTCATTATGCCCAAGGTTTACCTCTCTATGCAGGAAGGCAGCAAGGAACTGATTCTGGGGTTTAATACCGCTTACTATCCCGGGCTTGAGCCCATTTACATGGGGCTTTGGTACCGATGGGCGCGGGACATCACTCCCGTGGTCGGCTTTTCAATCAGAGGATTTAACCTCATGCTTTCTTACGATGTGAACATTTCCCGCTTCACTTACGCATCCCAGTACCACGGCGGATTTGAGATTTCCCTGGTAAAGAATTTCCTCTGCGCAGATCCCTTCTTCTTTTCAAAGGACAAATACAGTAAAGACGGTAAGAAAAGATGCCCGGTCTTCTGATACGTCTTATTTTACCGCATCCTTCTCAAACAGCATGAAGATCCAATAAGGTCTCTTGGCCGAAATCAATACATTCAGCACGTCAATCCCGAATGCCAGGAGGTGGAAGCGGTAGTTGTGTACAAACCGGGTTTCGCAAAACGGACACATAGTCTTCTCGTCCCTGATCTTCTTGGCGAAATATGGATACCACGCGAATGAGGGTGTGAGTCGCATCTTAATGTTTGACAGAAAGCGATTATAACTTCTAACTCCCGGACCAAATGTAAAACCCTCTATTAGTGAGTATCCGGTGAACAACGTCCGGATGCTTTTCATGGAGAAACTCTGCAGATGATATGAATGATTGAATGTCTTTTTGCATTCAGGACACTTGAGTGAGAATTTTCTCAGGTTTTCACGATTCGGAACGGTTAGCAGAATAAACCTGCGGCTCAGGCGCTTCATCTCTGCAATTGTGCCGTCCAGCGTCTGATTATCCAAATGCTCCAGCATTTCACTGGACAACACAAGATCAAAAGATTTATCATCCAGGGGAATGTGGTCGCAGGAGGCCTGCAACTTGTCAGTTTTTACATACTGAAGAGCATGCGCGCTACGGTCAACACCCAGAATCTTAAACTTTCCTGCAAGCTCATTCGTAATTACACCATTACCACATCCAATATCAATAATGCTGGAAACTTCTTCAGGAATGAGTTCCAGAAGTTTTGAAATTTTTCCATCCAGATCACCGTGTTCTATCTGGCTCCATTCATACTGCTCGTAGTATTCTTTGTTGTCCATTAACCGAATACTTTTTTCATTGCATTACGGATTACCAGCCGGCTGATGAATCGGGCTTCAGCACGGGTGACCACCCTTTTCTCCTTTCCGAAAAACATGGAAAGATAGGTGCCATAGGCTGCGAAGGGACCAATAAGGGGCGGCCTGTATTTGATGCGCTTGCTGCAGGAGATCAGCGCTGCAAAGAGGTTGAACCCCATGAAATAGCAGCCTCGGCCGGTCATTTTGTGGGCTTTGAGATGACCGGTCTTTCGGTCCGTCGGCCGGTAATGTTTCACCTGCAGGTCAATGTCGGCCAGTACTTTGAAACCGTTGAATTTCGCCAGCATCTCATCCACCGCATCCCAGCCGTCGATCTCGCGTAAGCCTCCGATCATTTCCAGAAAAGAGCGACGGTAACATTTTAGTGCCCCCCTGACATGGTCCTTGTTCGTGATTTTTTCAATCACCCACGCCCCATCCACCTCCACCAGACAGATCCCCCCGCAAATGGCCAGCTTTTCATCCCGGCTGAAATGTCCGGCGATCGAGCTGAAGTAATCCGGCTCAAAGCTGAGGTCCGCATCCAGCTTCCCGATAAAATCATATCCCTGATCCAGGTAGCTGCGGTAACAATGATTGAAGATCCTCGCAATATTGCCCCCGGCCATATGCTTTTTTTCCGCAGTATTCTGAACCAGCCTGATCCAGCCTTCCCCTTCCGCTTTTTCCCGGATGATCTCAGCCGTGCGGTCCCTCGACCCGTCGTCATACAGTATCCACAGATCAGGTCTGAGCCGTTGCGCCTTCATACAGTCGATCAGTGCGCCCACACTGCTTTCCTCGTTGAACACCGGAGTTACGATGGCATATTTCATCTTGAAGCCTGTTAAGCAGGCAAAAATAGGCAATTCGTCCCGCATAACAAACTGCCAAAATCAGCGTTTTCACCCCCGACACCACGAAATCACTATTTTTGTGATTCACTCCGCTTCAATGGGCATCATCAAAAGACAAAGCATAAAAAGCACCCTGGTCGTATACTTCGGTATGCTGCTCGGCTATGTCAACCTGCTCCTGCTCGCACCCATGATACTCAGCCCTGAAGAAATCGGCCTGACCAAAGTGCTTTACGACGGAAGCTATATGCTGGCTGTGATAGCTCAGTTGGGACTATGGAGCGTAGCCACAAAATTTTACAGCTACTTCCGGGACAAGGAAAGCAAAGACCATGGCTTTCTGTTTAATCTTACGATTTTCCCCATCATCGGCTTTCTGATACTTTCTGGTTTGCTGCTGATATTTAAACAGGAGTTTTCTTCACTTTTCATCCAGAAATCCCCACTGATTGTTGAATACTACTATTATTTCATCCCCCTGATCTTCATTACGATGTATTATCAGGTGTTTGAAACGTACAGCAGTTTGCAGATGAGGATTGTTGTACCGAACTTTTTACGGGAAGTTTTAAACAAACTGGTCTTCTTCGTCATCATCATTTTACTCATTGCCGACCTGATTAGCTTCAGACTTTTTATTGATTTTTATGTTCTGTCATTCGCCCTTTCGCTTCTTATTCTGGTATTCTATCTCAAAATGCTTAAGGCTCTTCATTTCAGGCCTGATTTCAGGTTCATTACTCCTGCTCTTCGAAAAGAAATCCTGATCTACTGGGCATTTGTTTTTTTCGGAAGTCTGGGTGCCTTCGCAATAGCAAGGATGGATGTTATCATGCTCAGCTCAATGTCCGGCCTTTACTTTGCCGGGGTTTACAGCATCTCCTATCTCTTGGGCAATGTGATTGAAGTCCCCCGTAAGGCTATCGCCCAGATCAGCGTTCCCATCATTTCCGATGCCTGGAAAAACAACAACATTGAGAAGATACGGGAAATCTATAAGAAGACATCAATCAATCAGACGATCTTTACAGGATACGTTTTCATGCTTATCTGGGTCAATATCGACCCCATCCTTTCTCTTATTCCCAACAGCGAACTATATGTAAGCGGAAAATATGTGGCCCTTTTTATTGGTCTCGCCCGTTTCATTGATGCTGCCACCGGGGTCAACACGGAGATCCTCATGAACTCCCACAAACATTACCGTTTCAATCTGATTCTCCTCTTCATGATGGGTGTGCTGACAGTAGTGCTGAACTACCTGCTGATCCCGGTGCTGAATATGTATGGCGCCTGCTTGTCGGTGCTGATTGCCGTTGTGCTGTACAATCTTTTTAAGTTCGCCTTTATCCTTCATCGCTGGAAAATGCAGCCCTTCAGTATACATACTCTGAAGATCATCCTGCTGCTTTCCGCCCTGACGGCTTTGACCTATATCCTGCCGCAGCATTCCAATGCAATTGCACAGATATTCCTCCTGAGTGTACCGCTCTCCCTGGTTTTTATACTACTGTGTTATGTGCTGAAGATCTCTGCCGATTTCAACGAACTGATCCGCGGCAGCCTGAAGCGGGTCAGGGCATTGATCAGAAAATAAGATATGCAGGTACTCAGAAAGAAAACAATTCTTTCAGGGCTTTGCGCTCCGGATAGGTGATCAGAACAGCCCGGTGGGGGCCATAGAAAACAAAGAAACTTCCTGCTGCCACCGCTGAAGCTCCGGCCTGAACGGCTTCGGCAAAATGCTGAAGCTTTCCCGCTCCGCCTGCTGCGATCAGCGGCACCGAAAGTTCAGGGGCCACCCGGGCGATCAGTTCTGTGTCGTATCCGCTAAAGGTTCCGTCGCGGTCGACACTGTTCAGGAGAATTTCTCCCGCACCCAGGCTCTGCATCTTCAGAGCCCATTCCAGAGGATCATGGCCGGTGCTTTTCGCGCGACGGTAATCATACACCCGGTAACGTCCGAGCAGGTCTTTCTTAACATCGATGGCCGCCACCACACTCTGGCTTCCGGCCACCTCAGCGGCACGACTTACCAGTTCCGGCTCATCCAGAGCCGAAGCATTCAGCGAGACTTTTTCCACGCCGAGGCGGGTGAGCTGTTTGACCTCGTCCACTGTAGTAATCCCCCCGCCATAACCAAAAGGCATGAAGGCCTCCCGTGAAATCCGCCGGATCAGTTCATAATTGGGTCCCCGCTTGTCTCTGGAAGCCTCAATGTCGATAAACAACAGCTCATCAACTTCCTTATCGTTGAAAATTTTGACCGCATTAATAGGATCGCCCACATAGGTTGCATTCCGGAATTTCACCGATTTCACCAGCCCGCCATTGCGAAGCAGCAGGGAAGGAATTACGCGTACATTCCTCATAGGGCAACAAAATTTTTCATGACGAGCAAGCCGTACTTGTGACTTTTTTCGGGATGAAACTGGGTGGCAAAGATGTTTTCATGCTGCACAGCAGCAGCGAAATCAAAGCCGTAATGACAACTTGCAAGAAGATCTGATTCATTCGCACAATCCACATAGTATGAATGCACAAAATAGAAGCGGGCATCTTCATACATATCACCGAAAAGGGGGGACGACTTTCTGATGCGGATCTCATTCCACCCCATGTGAGGGATCCTTAAACCCTGGTCCTCTCCGGAAAAACTGAATTTGCGGCAGGCCGCATCTATCCATCCCAGTCCCGGCAGCAATCCCTCCTCGCTGCTCTTTGCAAACAACTGCATTCCCAGGCATACGCCCAATATGGGAATCTTCTCCTCCTTGACCTTTCTGCCCAGCAGGGGGATCAGGCCGCGTTCTTCCAGGTTTCTCATCCCATGGTCAAAGGCTCCCACGCCCGGCAGAATGAGTTTTTCCGCCTGTTCAATCACGTTGTGATCATCACTGACCAAACTCTCGCCACCGGCCTTGCGGATCATATTCACGATAGAGCCGATGTTTCCCATTCCGTAATCAATGATCACTATCATATCATGAACTTAAAAATCAGACTTGCGAATTCCGAAACGTCCCAGAAAACGGTAGAAAGCCTTGAACATCCGGTAATACCATGAAGCCTCATACGAGGGATAATCCGCAAAGCGTTTGGGGGGGCGCTGCATGATCTCGTCGAACTCAGCTGCGGGAATGCTGAATTTACTGATTACATATTCACGGGCTTCCTGGGCGACTTTGGTGTCACAGGCCGGGTAAGACAATTCTTCCAGAGCCTTATCCCTGCTGATCTGTCCGGCACAGATCAGGCTTGACAGATGGGCCCTGCGTTTATCAAAACCAAATTTCCCGGGTAGTATACAGGCCTGGTAGTACTGTGTGTACACCGATTCATGATGCTTACCGCCATAGTTTTCCCAACCCAGCTCACGGCTAAGCATTTCAACAGCTTCCTCTTTAATGTATTCCGTATAGTTTAATATGCTGATAAATCTTATTTTTCTGACCGCGATATTCATAAAAAGCGCGGAGAGATTAAAGTGCGGGAAAGTTTTCAGTTTTTTAGTTCCGAAGCGCTTTTGCAGACTCCGGATGTACTTCCAGTCGCTGTGACCATAAGACCATGCCCGCGGGAGGATGGATTCAGAGGCGATATTGGTGCCTGCCAGTATGTATTTTACTTTGTATTTGGCCGCCATGCGATAGAGCAGGGCCACGATGGCGTGATCAGTCGGCACTTCAGAATCCGGTGTTGATGCTTTCAGGAATGAAAGCTGCAGGTCTCTGAACTCTTCCCAGTCGATGACATAAGTAAAGAGGTCGATCTCCAGTTTTTTAAGGATCCTTTCGATATTGGTCACCGCCAGCCTTGAGTTCCATCCGTTGTCGAGGTGAATAGCCAGGGGCCTTAGTCCGCATTGTCTGACCATCCATGCGGCATATGTGCTGTCGGCGCCTCCGCTGACCCCAATAATGCAGTCATAGGGTTTCCCCTTCCCTTCTTCCCTGATCCGTGCGGCGAGTTTCTCAAGCTGACGCTGCTTATCTGCCGGGGGCAAAGCATAAGGCTCCGAAGCCAGCAAGCGGTAAGCCTTTTTGCAGTGGTTACAAACGCCCTCTTCATCGAAAACGATGTCAGGGTCGCTGGTATCCATCACACAGCGCTTGCATATCCTGTATTCGCTCATGCCTGGCTTTTCTTTTTAAAAGATTTGCGGATCTCAACAAAGGCCGCAGCAGCCAGCAGAAGAAGCAGGAGGATGGATCCGGCCAGGGAAATCTGCTTCCCGGTATAGAATGCGCGGGGATGAAAGTCAAATTCAATGGTATGATCCCCTTCGGGAACCACCAGTGCGCGGAGTACATAATTGGCCCGGATGTGATTTACCGGGGTTCCGTCAATACTGGCCACCCAACCCTTGTCGTAATAAACTTCAGAGAAAACGGCGAGCATTTTTTCCTTCACACCGCTCACTTTATACACCAGATGATCGGGCGAATAGCTCTGCAATTCAATTTTTGCACCGCCCGTACTGCTGACCTCTTTCAGTCCCTGTATCTCATTTTCGAACCGCTTGTCCACGATGGCTGTGGTTCCGGGATAGAATCTGTCGATCGCCCTGATCTCTTCATCTGCATTCTCGACGGTTTCAATCTTGCGGACAAACCATGCATTACCCAGGGCTGCCGGGTTGCGTAGTGGACGACCTTCCGGATTAATGATATAATAGCGTGTGTTCAACATGTTGAATGCGGAGAGCGTATACATATTGGCCATCAGGGCCGAATCTGTAGGCTGGCTTTGCAGAACACTCACCAGTTGTTCACGTTCTTTCAGGAGGCGGTGTTCGATCAGTTCCTGGTAGCGGCGCAGCTTGGCGGCATGATAGCCTCCAAGTGATTTATGGTAGTAGGAGGTGAAGGCCTCAGTAGTGAAATTGGATGAAGCCACATTCATCACGCGGTAGCTGGGGTCGGTGTCTTTCAGGATAAACTCATTGGCGGCTGTGGGTGCGAACACGCTTTCGTTCTGGCGCGGGGTCACGAAATTGTCGCTATTGATATAACGCCGGTTGAGCGGAACGAGGTCAATCAGCACAATCAGGGCTACACCGGCAATCAGCAGATAGCGGCTCATTTTCTTCATGCTCCCGTACAGCCAGATCAGTCCGGCCCCAAGCACCACGAAGAGAATACTCCTCAGGGCCGACATTTTGAAAATATGGAGTCTTGCTGTTTCAAGATTGTCCATAAAAGCATCCAGCTGGCTTTCATCCACTCCTTGTCCCCTCACGCTGTCAAAATAAGTCAGTTCCTGTGCACTGAAGAAATTAAAAAAACCTTTCGGGAACAACCAGAACAACAGGAGCAAGCCGAGCGTAAATCCTGCGGCAATGAAGAAATAACGCCTGATCTGCCGGAATTCATCCTTGCGGTCGATAATCTCTTTGATGGTCATGGTAGCGAGCAGGGGCAGGCTCATGCACGCGATGACCATCAGGGTAGACACGGCCCGGAACTTATTGTAGAAGGGCACATAATCGACAAAGAATTCTGTGAGCGGATACAGATTGTGACCCCAGGCCAGCAGTATCCCCAGCACGGTGATACCCAGCAGGGCCCATTTGAGGCGGTCGCGTACGATCATCAAACCCAGGAGAAACAGGAAAACAATGAAGGCTCCGGCATACACGGTTCCGGAGGTAAAGGGCATATTTCCCCAATAGGTATTCTGTTGACCCACGCTTTCTTTCATGCGGCGGTCGATGGCATTCATGGCGCCTTTGTTTTCCGCCAGTCTTCCGGATGCCCCGCCTTTTGCATCGGGAATGAGCAGGGTGAAGGTTTCACCGGTGCCATAGCTCCACTGGGTAATATAATCTTTATCAAGTCCGCCGGATTTGTTCGATTGGTCGGTGGTCAGTTCTGATTTCCCGCGTATGGTTTCCTTCATGTACTCATAATTGGTCCAAAGCGGGGCTACATTCGGGCCCAGAGCGATGATACCAGCGGCCAGCAGGGCTCCTGAAGCCTTGAGAAAGAGGAGGAATTGCTTTTTTATGAGGGCCCATACGAATTCGGCAATGACAACTGCCGCCAGGATAAAAAGCAGGTAATAGGTGATCTGGACGTGATTGACCGTTAGTTCGAGAGCCATAAAAAGAGCGGTGAGGGCGGCTCCGGCGAGGATCCTGCCGCGGTAGGCCAGAATAACGCCGGCCAATACGGCCGGCATATAGCCGATGGCGAGCACTTTGGCATTATGCCCCACCTCGATAAAAGCGAAGAAATAGGTGGAAAAGCCGAAGGCCAGGGCTCCGGCAGCGGCCAGCCAGGGGTTGACCCTCAGAACCGCCAGCAGGATAAAGAAGCCGATAAAGAGCACAAACAGCAATCCGGCCGGATGAGGAAGCCAGAGCTTAAAAAGTTTGTTGAAAAAGGGAACCACATTGGTATGGTAGTAAACGCTGATCTGGTAGGCAGGCATACCCCCGAACATGGAATTGGTCCAGAGCACCTCCTCCCCCGTGAGCGCTTTATAATCTTCAATTTCCTTGACAGAGCCTTTGTAATTAATGATATCCGATTGCCGGAGCTGCTTCCCCTCGAGCACGGGGCTGAAATAGGTCAGGCTGACGATGATAAAGATCAGCACGGAAGCGATGTAGGGTATGATCTTCTTCCAGTTAAGTATTTTCATGTGATGTTCTGATTAGATTAATTAATCCTGACATGAGAGGTGCAAAAATAAGCGAATTGAAGGAGTTGCAGGCTTCTGATTCAAAAAAAGGAGCAAAATCTAAATCGCTATGCCGTTTCGGGGCAATTTGCCCGTAACTCAAAAAAAATTCAATATTGCTTGTTTGTTTAAGAAATGAATATATATTTGCATTAATTCAACAACATTCATCATACCCTTAAATAATCTTCTTATGAAAAACTTTTATCTCTTTAGAAAAATGCTCTTTTCATTCATGCTGCTTATCCCAATAGGTTTATTTGCACAAGGCGGCTGGACACAAAAAGCAGATTATCCTTTATCAGGACGTTACTATGGCAATGGGTTTTCGATTGCCGGAAAAGGTTACTTCATCTTCGGAGCCGCCTCCGGTGCTCCCAGCACCAATAAACTGGCAGAATATGACCCGGCAACGAATACCTGGTCGCTTAAGGCTGATTTTCCGGGAGGAACGAGGCCCCAATCCCACATATTTGTTCTAAACAATTGTGCATACACAATAAGTGGTGTTTACTGGTCCGGTGCTCCTTTGGATTATACGGGATACAGCGATGTCTGGAAATATGATCCGGCTACGGATACCTGGACACAAATGAATAATTTCCCCGGGACGGCCCGGCATGCTGCGTTTTCGTTCGAATTCAGGGAAAAGGGATATTTTGGTTTGGGTTTTACGGCTGACAATAATTTCTTATTCGACTTCTGGGAATACGATCCGGTAACGGATACCTGGACACAGAAAAATAATTACCCGGGTCCCGGAAGAAAGAGTGGGTTTCAGTTAACGATCGGTGATTACGGCTATCTCGGAATGGGTATCTCATCCACATCCGGCCAACTCAGCGATGTCTGGCAGTATTATCCACCCACTGATACCTGGACACAGAAAAACAACTATCCTGGAACCGGAATGGGCTGGCCTGCATTTTTCGTCATTGACAATCATGGATATGTTGCTACTGGAAGAAAAGTCAATGTGGGTGTTACCGTAGCCGAGGTATTCCGTTACGATCCGGGGACGGATACCTGGACAGGGATGACAAATTTTGCCGGTACTGCCAGGTATGCAGCATGTGGGTTTACAATTGATGGCAAGGGCTATACCGGTATAGGTTATTCGAATACTTACGAAAACGATTTCTGGGAATTTACACCTCCCACTGTTGGCATTGACGCCTCTTCAGACGCAAAAGGCGATGTAATCGTTTCTCCGAATCCTGCTATTGGCGATATTCAGATTTGCATCAATAATCCTGAAAACAAAGAGATTAGTGTTGCTGCTTTTGATGCTGCCGGCAAAATGATTTATAACACTGCAACTGGTAACACCAGCCAGATAGTGACAGCTGAAAGGTCTCTGTTTTCCTCAGGTTTGCATTATATTGTCGTTCAGCTCGGAGAAGAACGCTTTGTCAGGAAGCTTGTTATAGAATAGGCCTGCTTGAATCCTCATTGGCTGCCACTTCTTTTCAGAGGTGGCAGTTTTTTATGTCCTGTCCTTTCTTTCTTCTGGATCTCCCCCCCTCACCTCTTCAAAGTCAGTATATTCCACATCCGAGGGGGGAGCGGAGGGGCGTGTTTGTGTTTCCGGCATGGCGTGGATGCTGACTTCACCTTCCTTTTTATTGTTGTAGTCCCTGCGGGTGGTGGTTTGGCCGTAGCGTTTTTCCACCCTGCGCAGCCAGAGCCGGAGTAAAAGGGGGAGCACATAGCGCCAGAACAGCATCAGCACCACGTAAATCAGAACAAGCCAGGCCAGAAAATTCAACATACAGGGTTCGGACTAAAAAAAAGGGAGACCATGCGATCTCCCTGCTATACTTTTGTTCAACCGGCAAGCCGGCCGGATTATTTGGCTTTGATCTCGTCAGAAACGGTCAGTTTCTTCCTGCCTTTAGCCCTTCTTTCTGCCAGAACCTTGCGGCCGTTAGCTGTTGACATGCGCTCACGGAATCCGTGCTTGTTCTTCCTCTTTCGCTGTGATGGTTGAAATGTCCGTTTCATCTTTTATCGCTTTTTTGGGAGTGCAAAGGTAAAATATAATTTCAGAATGACAAATTTTTCCGAAAATTATTTTGCCGGCACGCTCTTCAGTGTTTCCACCAGGAAATCCCAAAACAGCTGCACTGTGGCAATATTCACCTTTTCGTCCGGAGAGTGCGGAAAGCGGATGGTCGGGCCAAAGGAGATCATGTCCCAATTGGGATACACCCCGCCCAGCAGACCACATTCCAGTCCGGCGTGGATCACCTTGACCTCGGGGACTTTACCGAAACGTTTCTGGTAAATATCCTGCATGGTGGTCAGGATTGGTGAATGGACATTGGGTTTCCATCCGGGATAAGAGCCGTCGAAATCCACTTTGGCGCCGCCCATGGTGAAAACACATTCAATCATATTAGCCAGGTCATCCTTGGCGGTTTCGGCAGAACTTCTCAGCAGGCAATTCACCGTCAGTTTCCCGTTCTCCGATTTCATGATGGCCATATTGTTCGAGGTCTGAACCACTTCGGGCATATCGGGGATCATGGAAATCACTCCGTTGGGGCAGGAATAGGCTGCCATGAGGAAGGCTTTCATGCTCTTTTCATCCATTACAGACGCGGGCATGGGCGCATTTTCAGCGAAAAACTCCAGATCGGGTTCCAGCGCAGAATATTCCCCTTTAAAAACGCCTTCGTAATGCTTCACACATTCTTTGAATTTTGCTTCATGCTCAGCCGGTATCAGCACAACAGCCATGGATTCGCGCGGGATGGCATTTCTCAGGCTGCCGCCGTCGACCGCCGCGAGCTTAAGCTGATACTTTTTCGCAGCATGATACAGGTAGCGCACCAGCAATTTGTTGGAATTGGCCCGGCCCAGCTTGATATCCACACCGGAATGGCCGCCTTTCAGGCCTTTCACCACTACCTTGTAAGCCAGATGATTAGCAGGAACGGCTGCATCGGTATAGGCAAACTGCGCGGCAGCATTAATCCCGCCGGCACAACCAATATAAAGCTCTCCTTCGTCTTCCGAGTCAAGATTCATCAGGATATCGCCTTCAAAAAGACCAGGCTTTAGTCCGAAAGCACCGGTCATCCCCGTTTCCTCATCAATGGTGAATAAACACTCCAGGGGGCCGTGTACCAAATCTTTGGCCTGCATTACCGCCATAGCTGCGGCCACTCCAATACCATTATCAGCCCCCAGGGTGGTTCCGGTCGCCTTCACCCATTCACCGTCAATGCGGGGCAGAATAGGATCTTTCTCAAAATCATGTGCTGTGTCGTTATTCTTCTGCGGAACCATATCAAGGTGACCCTGCAGGATTACGCCTCTCCTGTTCTCCATCCCCGGCGTGGCCGGCTTCTTCAGGATCACATTCCCCACTTCATCTACTTTTACACTGATACCGTGTTCCTTAGCCCAATTCACGACATACTCGCGTATCTTTTCCTCTTTCTTCGAAGGGTGAGGAATACTACAGATCTCACCGAAGATGGTCCACATTGCCGATGGTTGCAGTTTGCTGAGTTCATTACTCATGATAAATTCTCCTATTGTTTTATTTTTGAATGATTTAACTTTCTCCAGCCAGGCTTTCCCCTTAGCGAAAAATCCCTTAGTTTTGCAAGCTAACAAAGTTACGAGGAAAATATTAGCACATAAGATTTAACGGTTTTTTAACTAATTATTTAAACAGCCTGTCTCCCCTCAGGCAACCATCACAGGGGACTTCACGTCTAAATCGGGCGACATGAGCATTGACGAAAAACTGGTTGACGGAGTTATAGCGCAGAATCGCAGTGCTCAGCGTACGGTCTTTGACAGATACAAATCAATGATGATGGGGATTTGCATGCGTTACTGCAAAAGCAGGGATGAGGCGGAGGATGTGCTGATGGAGGGCTTTATGACCATCTTTTCTGAAGCCCACACCTTCAGGCGCGACGGGGCATTTGAGCAGTGGATGAAGCGGATCATGATCAACACAGCCATCAATAACTACAGGAAGAACCTGAAACATTACTTCCATTCAGATATTGATGAGATTGACGAACACACCATGATCAAATCAGAAGTGGCTGAGAACTATTCTGCCAAAGACCTGATGAAAATACTGGCTGATTTGCCGGAAGGTTACCGCATCGTGTTTAACCTCTACGCAGTGGAAGGATATAAACACAAAGAAATTGCGAAGATGCTGAACATCACGGTGGGAACTTCCAAATCGCAGCTATCCAAGGCACGCAGGATGCTGCAAGGTAAAGTCAGCCCCGATTAAGAACCGAAATAAAGATATTGTTATAAGCAATGAACGAAGAATTCAATACTGACGACACCCACCAGGTGGATGATCTTTTCAGGGAAACCCTCGGGGATTACTCCGAAACTCCCTCTGATCAGGCCTGGAGCAGGATGAGCCGTAAACTCAACAGGAAAGAGGCTGTCGACTTTATCACTTTCCGCAAGACCAAAGTCAGTCCCGGACTGCTTTCTCTGGTTCCCGTGTACCGCAGGCAGTGGTTCCGCATTACAGCCATGTCGGCCGTGGCCGCCCCTATGGTCTTCACCGCTGTTTATCTGATTTCAAAGAATTCCGGAAACGGGAATCATACACCCGAAAATACAGCTGAACAAAACGAAACACTGAGTGCTTTTAACCAGCCCAACTCTCTGATACAACTTAGTCCTGAAATGATGAAACCGGTGAACAATGGCCATCCAGATCAAACCCCGGTCAGGAATTCTGTGCCCGTTCTTCCCGTTCAGAAAAACACCGAACCCGCTACAACCCCATCACAGAATAACCAACAGTTACGTCAGACCGCTGATCCCCATCAGATGCTGACCATCAGCGAGATCCGCGATATGGCCAATGACCCGGTGATCGTTAACAATCTGGAAAACCTCCGTCAGCTCAGACAAAAGGATTCCTCACGTTACCATGCTGCCCGCATTGTTGATTCGATCATTGAGGCCAATGCCATCCTTGAAAACCAGGTTTTGCAGAGCTTTGAGCAGCAAAATCACCAAAGCGGTGAACCGGACGACCTGAACCAGGGAACTAACGGACAGGGCGATGGCGGGCAAACCGAACCCATCATTATCATCCCCAAAGCCTTCACGCCAAATTCTGATGGCCTTAACGATGTATTATTTATTGACGGGTTGGAGTATTATCCCGACAACACCTTCGTGGTTCATGATGTGAAAGGCAATATCGTATTCAGCAAAAAAGAATACCGTGGCGACTGGAATGCTCTGGGTGTACCTGACGGTCTGTATTTCTACTTCCTGACATACAGAAATAACCGCAACGTCAACATTACCATCAAGGGAGTAGTAACGATCATCCGCTAACGCAGATCTCAGGAATCCGCCTCTTCGAGCTGACGGAAAGTAATGTATCTTTCCTGATAGAGGCGCGACATGAACTTATTCACCCTTTGTTCTGACTGAAGAAAATCTTCTCCGAATTTCTCCTGCAACAATCTGCTGATCTCTCCTATGCTGCGGGATCCGTCGATCTGCAGCCAGGTGAACGAACCTGTTTCATCAAGATGAATGTAAATGAAGCGGCTTCGTCGTCCAAGCATGAACTTCGCCATCTTTTCATTCCTGAACTTCGGAACAAGAACCGTAATGTGACCATCTTCCCCTGTTTCATATCCGCAACGGGCTATGGGGATCAGGTCAAGCGCATTGGTTTGTTTCAGTATTTTTCTTCTTTTGAAAAAATTCATTGGGCTTTATTTTAAGTCCTTACGATTCAGGTATTCAGCCAGTCCCTCCAGGAACGCCCGCCTTCCGGCTTCTATCAGCTCTTCTGCCCTGTAAAACTGGAAAGTCGTCGCGGCATCGCGCGATATCTCGACGGAAATATCCGGGCGGTAACGTTTCTTTGTCAGGACACAGATACTGTCCTGCATAATATCAAAGGTCTTGTCGATCACATCCAGATATCCGGGGGGCTTCCCGGGGTCGTGGGCGCTTGAAAAGAAATTGGAGTTTTCTCTGATGATTTCAAATATCCTGCGCTTCAGTGAGTACTCATGAACCTTGGTTTCACGGGCTCTGACCTCCGGTTTGACATAAGTTTTGTTGACATTCACATCACTGACCAGGAGGATGTCCGTCGCTCTTCGACTGATCACATCTGCCGGGATGGGGTTGATCACCCCGCCGTCAACCAGAACCATATTCTTCCTGAACACAGGGGTAATTACGGTTGGAATGGCCACCGAAGCCCTTACAGCCTGCAGCAGGCTTCCACTCCTGAATACCACTTCTTTGCGGGTCAGCAGGTTGGCGGCCACAGCAACATAAGGCAGGGGCAGGTTTTCGATACCATCCTCCGATAAAAAAGAACGCAATATCCCGAAAAGGCGGTCTCCTTTGATGAAACCCTGTCCGCTCAGAGTAAAGTCCATCAGGTCAAAAACGTCGACCTGGTCAAGGTTGCAAACCCACTCCGTAAATTCGTTAAGTTTTCCGGACACATAAACGCCCCCGACCAGGGCCCCCATCGAGGATCCGGATACCGAGCTTATTTCAAAGCCATGCTTCAGCAATTCCTGGATCACGCCTATGTGGGCCAGGCCTCTGGCTCCCCCGCTGGATAGCACCAAGGCCAGTTGCTGTCCTTCTTTTATTCTTGATTCCATTTCCTCTATTTCAGGAATGCAAATATATTAAACAGAATTGGGATGTGACCAGCACATCCCAATTCTTCAAGTGATTAGAAACTACCACTGGGAGGCGGCGGTTCATCCGCAGCACCTTTGTTCTTTATGGGGAACCAGATCATGGCTACAGCAATCACAACGAGTACGATGATGCTGACACCAAAGTTCGGGTTCTCAAATATGGCAAAGGTGGGCACGTTCAGGAAATAGAGCAGGGCGAAAATCAGGCCCATTAGTGCCTCTCCTGCAATAAAGCCGGAGGCGAGGAGCACACCCACATTCTCTGAACGTATCATTTGTCCTTCGTTGAATTTTTTGCGCTTCTGTATCATTTCCATAATGCCCTTAACAGCACCTCCGAGGAAGATCGCAAAAGTGGTTTCCAGCGGCAGGTACATACCAACGCTGACCAGCATGGGACTTTTCACCTGCATCAGGATCAGTCCGAGTCCCATGAGCATTCCAACGATAATCAGGGGCCAGGCCATCTCGCCGCCGACGATTCCCTGAGAGAGCATGGCCATGAGGCTAGCCTGGGGAGCAGAAAGGTTCTTGCTTCCAAAACCGCCTTCGTAGCCTTCTTTAACGCCCTGAGCGATATCGCCTTCATTGAGGATCACCAAAACGCCGAACATGACAGCACCAGCGAGGATCACCCCGATGATGTCACCCACCTGCATTTTCCAGGGTGTACCACCCAGGATGTGACCGGCTTTCAGATCCTGTAACATCTCACCAGCCACGGCAGCAGAAACACAAACAATTGCGGCAACGCCCAGCACGGAGGCTACGCCTTCGGTTCCTGAGACACCCAGTGCAGCGAGGATCAATGCTGTAACCACCAGTGCGGTCAGTGTCAATCCTGAAATCGGGTTATTGCTGGATCCCATGATCCCCACCAGATAACCTGAAACAGCGGCAAAAAGAAAGGCCAGGATGATCATGACGGTGGCCGCCACGATGGCCACCAGCAGACCAGCGTTGAAGATCCAGAAAGTGATCACAAATGTCAGAATGGCTACGCCCAGAATACCGATGAGTATCCATCCGAAGGAAATATCCTTATCGATTCTGGAGGTTTCCCCTTTGGCACCTGCAGCTTTGCGTACGTCGCCGATGGCCCGCTTAATCCCTGCTCCAAGACTTTTTCTCATTTTGAACAGGGTGTAAATGGCTCCCATAAGCATACCGCCGATGGCAATCGGACGGACGATGAAACGCCATACCTGTCCGATCTGGAATGAAGGATCGCTAACGCGGCCCAGTGCTGCTTCGGTGGTCAGGTTCGGATCCTTGGCCTGCAGGATACTGGCCCAGGAATTCAGGAATTCGAAATTGATATGCGGTGCGATGAAGTAATAGATAATCGGCGTCAGCAGACCCCAGGCGATGATACCCCCGCTGAAGTTGAGGGCGCCAAGTTTAGGCCCGATAATATATCCTACACCCATGTATGCCGGACTGATTCCCGGGGAGCTGAGGTAAAGTCCTCCCTGACCCTGAAAAACGGTTCCGGTTATGGTGCTTTTCCCAAATGCAATGAATTTTTCCCATGCCACCGCAAAGAATTTAAATTCACCGAGCGCTTTGATGAGTGCTCCCCCGATCATGGCACCAAAAAGGAATTTGGATCCTCCGCCACCCCTGCGGCCGGCTTTGTGGATTTCGGCTGCAGCAATGGATTCAGGGAACTTCATCTCAACATCTTCCACCATGACCCTTCTGAGTAAGGCTACAAACATGATCCCCAGTACACCGCCCGCGATCAGGATCAGGGTAGAGGTGATGTAATGTCCCGGTGTGTAGAAATCGGCCCATATCCCTGAGATAAAGAAGGCCGGCAGTGTAAAAATGGCACCTGCGGCCACCGATTCCCCAATGGAACCGACCGTTCTGGCAAAATTTTCTTCCAGAACAGAGCCCCTGACGATCTTCAGGATGGCCATCCCGATCACCGCGGCCGGATAAGTCGCGGCAATGGTCATACCGGCTTTCAGTCCCAGGTATGCATTGGCCGCTCCAAGCACCACCGACATGATCAAGCCAATGATCAGCGCCCGGATGGTAAATTCAGCCATATTGGTTTCCGAAGAAACAAATGGCACAAACTTTTTTTCTTCTGCCATAGCTGTTATGATTTAAGTGAAGGAAAAACCGAATTCGGGCTCAAAATAACACAAAATACCTCAATTGGCAAAAAAGAAAGGCCGGGGGGTTCCCAGGCCTTGCAAAAGGTTGATCTTCATTTTCTTCATTTATACTCATCGCAGGAGCGTGACCGTCCCGTGGAGGCTGCGTTTGACGACACCCCCCAGTCGCCGCTCAAAAACATCACACACATAATAATATACACCCTCAGAACAGTCGAGTTTGGTGAACTGATTCCTGCCATCCCAAAGAATATCGGGATTTTTCGTCTCAAACACTTTTGATCCCCAGCGGTTATAAATATTCATATTGACACTCTCCACGAAATCATACGGGAAAGGAATCAGCAGGTCATTCACCCCATCGCCGTTGGGCGTGAACACATTAGGAAGTTCATAGATGTCACATGTTTCAATGTCCTGACAAACCGGAATACTGTAAGGGCTTACATTCCCGAAAGAGTCTACGGCGACCACAGTATAGCAACCCGCAATGGTTTCAATACCGGTGTGGAGCCAGCTCGTATCGTCGGGATTGTTTATGGTGGCCAGTATCTGGAAATCGAGTGACACATCAGGGGTATAATACAGGATATAGCTGACGACATCGCCCGCACAGGAATGATTGGGATTGGTCCATACCAGAAGATTGGTCACCAATTCACAATCAGGCGTCACATTAAGCACCGGTGCGCAGGGTGGCTCATTGTCAATGGGAGAGCCACAGCTCTCCTGGCTGAAATTCCTGATCGGGTCAATGTATCCCGGAGCGGAATAACGTCCTGAGGTTCTCACTTTATAGCAGTAGGTCTGACCATTGATTAATCCGGTATCCGTGTATGTATTGGTCAGCGAAGAGGCAATGGAATCCCACAATAAAGTGGAGGGATTCAGCCGGTAAATGGTGTGTGTGTCATTCTGCCATGGAACGTCATAATTCCAATCCAGCTTCAGCTTATTGTCAGAAGGGGTCAACTCCAGGAAAACAGAGGATGCAAAGTGAGAGGAACCGATAAAGAAACGGTTTCCCGGACTGTCGTTCCACAGATCTATCCTGTAACGGTATGGATTGGAGAATGTATTGAGAAGCGTGTCAATATATAATGTATCATTTAATCCGATCAGTGAGTCGATCAGTGCATAGGGTGCCCCGGCCAGTTGCGCAGCACGCCAGATCAGGTACTTGTAAGGTCCGGGTGCTGCAATGGTATCAAGTTCTGTAGGCCTGGCCCAGTCAATGAACACTGAACCGGCAGCTACATCCGTTTTATTAATGCTCACGTGCGTGATCACCGGCACATCCCTTTTCAGGTTGGCGCATGCTTCAAGAGAAGCGTAGCTTTCCGCACCGTCGTCGAAGGTGGCAATCACCATATAACAGTAATCATTGCCGTGAATCAGACCGGATCCTCCATCATTATCGACATATGTTGTATCGTTAATACCCGGGACAGAAGCAATCTCTGAATAGCCGGTATAAGCGGGGACTCCGGTTTCACAGTGGTCGGGGAAGAAGCCATAGTAGCCACTTCTTCGGTAGATCTTATAACCGTTTGCATTCCCGCACGGACTGCGGTCCCATTTCAGGTGTATGCTCGTACCGACAGGGGTTGCGCTCAGGTTTTCAGGTTCCGGGGCCACAACGGTAATCCGGAGTGATGAAAAATCAACCAGATTCACGGGGAAACCGTTATCCTGTGCTTTAAAATTGACCTGATAGGGTTGCTTTTTTACATGGGAGCATGTTGTTTGCCATGAAAAAACTGATGTTACCGAGCCCAGCCCGGTTACAGGTTGGGGAAAGTCGGCCGGACTGTCGGTAAGCAGCAGTGGCCCTCCATTTCCTGTAAGGGTAACAAATCCTCCCTCCGGGTCGGTGGCGGTCACATCCACTGTCAGTAAAGTGCCGGCCTCCACACAGGTATCCTGAAATTTTGTCAGTACTGGCGGTTGGTTGGTACAGGCCACAACAGTGATCTGGAGGTCGCGAAGAACAGAGCCGATCTTGTATCCGTAGCGCCATTCTTCGATGAGTATGGCAACATTGAATTCTCCGTTCAGTGTAGGGCTGTCCCAGGTCAGGTCTCCTGTATAAGGATCTACGGTCAGAGAAGTACTGGCCGGTGGTTGAGTAAATCCGGGAATGTTCAATCCTCCCATCCCCATGCAGGTATCGAGGCGGTATGAAAGGCTGTCTCCGTCAGCATCATAAGCCCAGGGGTTGTGAATAAACACCTGGTTGATACATGCGTTGTCAATGGGCGGGTTCAGAAGAACGGGTGACGAATTGCCGCCGAGAAAGGGGTTGATGTGAAGCCATGTTTCGAGGTAAAACGGAACATTTACAGAATTGGGGATATTGAGGATGCCGTAGTTGCGGTTGGGATCTTCCAGCCAGAGCTTGTAGGATCCCGGGCCGGGATAATTGTGAATACCTCCTGTGCCGGCACCATTGTAAGTATATACATTCCGTGAAATATCGTTGGGCAGGTTTACTTTCTCAACCCTTTGTACCACGTCAGAAGTCCCGTCTCCCCAGTTAATGGTCAGTTCAGGACGATCTGCCAGTGAAGGCGTATACGTATAGGTAACGATAGTCACCTGGTACATAAAATTTCCCAGCCAGGTATAGGTAATCTCTCCTGCGCGCTGGTGTGTGGCCCAGGCCGCCGACCCCATCCATATCAGTAAAAATCCCGCTGTCAGTAAGCGCTTCATATCATTAAAAAACATATAAAAGTACAAAATTTTTCGCATCGGGCAGAAAGTCCCGCTAAAATATCCCGCGTGGAAAAAATAAACTGCTGAAAAAGAGGTTTATTGTTTGCGGAGACCGGAAAGCTCCTCCCGCTTTTTTATATTTGTATTCACAAAACCGATCAAACCATGTCCTCCACCAAGGTTAACAACGGAAAAAGGCCCGTATTACTCAGTATCTTATGTATTCTGACCTTCATTTTCAGCGGAAGCGCCATGCTGATTTCCCTGGCGGGCATCTTCAGTTCCGAATGGCTGCTGATGAAAGCTGAACCCATGATCCCCGGTGTGGCAGATTACAGTGCCTCCTTTTTTGTGATTCTTTTTCTGTCACTCTTCATTATTTGGGCGCTTTCGCTCTGGGGTGCCATACTGATGTTCGCCGGCAGGCGGGGCGGTTTTGTGCTTTACCTGATTCCCAACGGACTCGTTTTCGTGCTTCAGGCGATACTCACCATCAGCGCTTTTAACCTCGGCTTTCTGGTCTTTACCCTCATCAGCCTTCTTTTCATCGTGCTCTACGCCACGCAGGTACGCAAAATGAAAAGTGAATAAGTTCTTATGCAGCAGCATCCTTCACCAGACATTCATCAGGCTGGTCGGGCACCGGTGGTTCTGATCCGCCTGATCTGCACCATGAACCTGATCTATACCGGGCTCCTGTTCCTGATCTCATTCAGCAGTCTTTTTCTCTACCAGTGGTTCGCTGTTTTACTGGGTCCCCCTTTTGACGCCATCCTTCGGCTGGATACCTGGCTGGTACGGCTGATGATGATAGGAGGAAGCCTGATTTACGGTGCCGCCGCAATCGGCTGCATTCTGATGCTGAAACTCAGGAGAAAGGCGTTCTGGCTTTACGCAATCCCTGCATTTCTAATGATCACAGCCTCGCTGTTTGTGGTGTTCCACCCTGTTAACCTCATTCAGCTTATCCTGCTGATCTCCTCCGTTATCAGTCTTTCCATGCTGACATCAACCATGAAAAAATGATGTTCTTGTGATCGTCACGCCCCCTTAGCCCATCCCCGATTTCTGGCCTCGCAGTGATGGTATTCATCTTATTTGTTAATTTTATCCCATGGAAACAAAGCAGGAAGTCACAGCAGTTAACACTTTCACTGAAGGCAGAACCAAAAGACCGGCAGGCCTCATCATTCTGCTGATCCTTTCGACGTTCAACACGGCGGGCGGTGCATTACTCGGCTTTGTCCAGGTCCTTGCCGGTGAGGAAATGATCAGGCACTTGTCACTCCCTTTTCTCGACACCATAATGCATGAAGATGCAGCCGGAAACACCTTTTACCTGATCGTAAAAATGATCCTTTACGCGGTAATTGCTGCAGGCCTTGTTCTGATGTTCAGACTGAGGAAAAGTGGCTTCTTTTTATACCTGTCCGCAGAGGTTCTTATGCTGGGACTGCCCTTTCTTTTCCTGACGAAACTCGGGGTATCTTACCTGCTGGTCCGTTTGCTGGTCAACACCATTTTTACATTGTTTTTTCTGATGATGTATTCATTGTATCTTAAAAAAATGAAATAATCCCCATATGGAAACTGTTGCTCAAAACACGACTCCGAAAAAAGGAGGAAGAAAATTCCTCAAGGCCATTCTCTGGATCTTCATCATTCTCATTCTTGCAGGCGGAGGAGTCTTCGCCTGGTTCTACTTTGGTGAATCCGGGAACAGGGATCCCTTTACCGTGATCCCCAATGATGCCGTATTTATTATCGAAACATCCAACCTGACCGAAGGATGGGTAACCCTCAGCGACAGTAAGATGTGGCAGCACCTGATGAACAACAAGGGATTCGAAGATATTAACAGTGATGCCATGAGCCTGGATTCCCTGATCAAAGGCAACGAAACACTCGATATGCTTTTTTCTGACCGCAAATTACTGATCTCTGCACACATGATCGCGCATGACGACTATGATTTCATCTTCGCGGTGGACCTTAAAAAAGCCTCAAAAATTACCTTTCTGAAAGATTATATCGCCGATATCGTTTCCAACTTTGGATACACACTCACCAAACGTGATTACAACGGCACGGAACTGATGATGCTCACAGATGTAGCAAGCTCTGATGTTCTCAGCATTTATTTCGCCGAGAATGTGATGTGCTGTTCCTTTTCGCCGCTGCTGATCGAAAAATCCGTCAATCAGAAAGATTCCGGGTACTGGGAGAATAACCCGCGCTTCAAACAGGTCGTATCGGACCTTAGCAGCAAAAAACTCTTTTCTTTTTACCTGAATTATGGGATGCTCGACGATTATCTGCGCTGCTTCATGGATGAACCGGGCGAAAGCATGAGCTCGCTGAGCCGTGCATTATCATTCAGCGCATTCAATGTTGACCTTGAAGATGAACACCTGAGTTTCAGCGGTTATACAGGGGTCATCGACTCGGTTCCCTCCTACCTGCATGCCTTTATCGGTGTCAAACCCGGAAAGATGCAGGCCCATGATATTATTTCAGACCGGGCGGCGATTTATCTCTCCATTTGTTTCGATGATTTCAACGGGCTTTTCAACAACCTCAAAAAAACCTTCGATGCGGAAGACACCAGCAGGGCGGAGAATTATGATAAAACCGTCAAAAAGATCGAAAAATACCTGAAACTGAGTCTTGAAGAAGACTTCTTTTCGTGGATCGGTCAGGAAATCACCTTCGTTAAAATGCAACCGACATCCAATGCTCGGGAAGAGGATGTCGTGGTCACCATTCATACCAAAGACATTGATGCAGCGCAGAAAGGTCTCGACCGGATTATGAAGCAGGTCAGGAAGAAATCGCTGGGACTTGCGAAATTTAAGGATGTGGAATATAAAAATTATACGATTTCTTATTTGGGATTTTCCGGATTGCTGAAAATGCTGTTCGGCAAACTCTTCAACAATATTGAGCGGCCCTATCTGACCTATATCGATGATTGTGTGGTGATGAGTAATTCACCATCCTGCCTGATGGATGTGATTGACGATTACACCATGGCCAGGACACTGGCCAGGGATGAAGCTTTCATGGATTTCGTTGACAAATTCGACAATAACTATAATGTTTCAGTTTTTGTTCAGATGCCAAAAATCTACTCTCACCTGTATTACTATAGCAAAGGAGATAAGAGGAAGGGAATACGGGAGAATAAGGAGATTATTATGAGTTTCACCCGTCTTGGTTTTCAGTTGACGGCTGAAGATGATCTTTATAAAACAACCTTTATGGCCGACTTTGAGGAAGATGCCGCCTTCAACGAAGAGCTGGAAAGCATTGAAAGTGCAGCAGAGGAGCTGATGGTCAACGAAATTGACACCGGGTTCCTGAGCATCAGGGAAGAGCATTATAAAAGGCTTCCCGACGGCCCTGCCCGGGTGTTTTACGATGACAGCGCTTCATTGCATATGGAAGGCCGGATTGCTGACGGGGCTCCTGAGGGTTTGTGGAGAATCTATTATGAAAGCGGAAAAATTGCAGGGGCCATCAACTTCGAGGATCGTATGGCCCAGGGTATCGCAATGTTTTACTACGACAATGATAAACAGAGTACCATGGCGGAGGTCAGTTTCAAAGAAGGTGTTTTCGACGGGACTTACCGGGAGTTTTATGAGAACGGCGAGCGAAAGGCCAGCGTTGAATACGTTAAAGGAAAAGCAGATGGAGAGGCCAAATTCTTTTACGACAGCGGGATGATTAAGATCGAAGGGGAATATAAAGACGGGGAAAAAACAGGCAAGTGGAAACATTATACAGAGACAGGGGAGCTGGTCACCCGTGAGAAATGGAAGAAAGACCAGCAAAAGAAGAAGAAAAAACAGGAAGAAGAAGAATAAACTGTTTTGACCCATCTAAAAAATACCGGACTGTATTTCGGTTCATTCAATCCTGTTCACGTGGGGCACCTCATCATTGCCAATCACATGAAAGAATACGGAGGGCTCAATGAAGTATGGTTCATCATCTCACCCCAGAATCCGCTCAAGAAAAAGGGCGGACTGCTGGATGATCACCACCGGCTGGCCATGGTACAGATCGCTGTGGAGGATAATCCATCTTTTAAGGCTTCCAGCGTTGAATTCAGCCTTCCCAGACCTTCTTACACCATTCATACACTCAGCGTGCTGACAGAGAAGTATCCGGACAGGGTCTTTTCTCTCATCATGGGGTCTGACAATCTGCAAACCCTCGGAAAATGGAAAAATTATGAAGCCATTCTGGATTCATACCGGATTATGGTATATCCAAGACCCGGTTCTGACGGCGGGGAATTCAGGGAGCATCCGGCCGTTCAATGGATAGATGCACCGCTGATGCAGATCTCTTCCACGTTTATCCGCGAATCAGTCCGTAAGGGGAAAAGCGTCAGGTATTTACTTCCTGAACCCGTCCATGAGTACCTGACAGAAATGCACTTTTACAAAAAAACCTGAAACTTCCGTCTTCTGTTTGCATTATTCTTGATGCTTCTACGTCATCATTAATATGGCTATGATCACGCGCACCGAATTTGATGTTCTTCCTCCGGTTGAAAAAGCCCACACGCTTTTTGAATTCGGGGATGAACTGCATATCAGGGATGAAGGTGATTTCAGGATCAAACTTTACCTGATTTCGGATTTTTTTGTTGAACTCTGGTATTCCACCAAGAAAGTGCAGATCAGCAAATTGCTTTCTCTTTCTGAAGAGGAGGTGATTGATATTTACGAAGAAGCCATTGACATTTCTTCAGCTTTCTGACACGTATCCCTGCCAATCCCTTTTCAAATCAATTCTCCGCCCCGGCCAAATCCCTCTTTCGCTCCCCCAAGCGCCAGATTGACTACTTTTGCAGCATCATGCAAGCTGAAGAACTCCTGATCAACGGATTTGACTATGTGCTTCCTGCTGAAAGGATTGCTCAACATCCTTTGGATGAACGCGATGCGTCCCGGCTGCTGATCATGGAAGATGGGAACATCAAAGAATCCGCATTCCGTGATCTTCCATTACATCTTAAAAGCGGATCACTCATCATCAGAAACAACACCCGCGTCATTCAGGCCAGGCTAATTTTCCCCAGAACCGGGGGGTCGCATATTGAGATCTTCTGCCTTGAACCTGCAGGCCCGCATACAGAAATGAACAGCGCCCTTCAGTCAGGCCCGGGATGTGAATGGACCTGCCTGGTGGGCCATGCAAAAAAGTGGAAAACCGGATTACTGGAGACCAGATTTGAAAACTGCAAACCGGAACTTCATCTATGTGCTGAAATGACGGGAAGGGAATCCGGCGTATTCCGGATTCGGTTCACCTGGGAACCTGAGAACTTATGCTTCGCCGATGTTCTCACTGCCGCAGGACGGATGCCCCTCCCTCCTTACATCAGAAGGGAGGCGGAAAGCAGCGACCGGCAACGGTACCAAACGGTGTTTGCATGTCACGAGGGTTCAGTTGCAGCACCCACCGCGGGACTGCATTTCACTGAGCGGGTGCTGGAGGGCTTGTCAGATAAAAAGATTGAAACAGCAGATGTGACCCTTCATGTCGGAGCGGGTACGTTTAAACCGGTCACCGAGAACCGGGTCATCAGGCACAGCATGCATCCTGAACCATTTACAGTCGGGCGCAATACCCTTCTGAAGCTGATCGGTCACTGGCCTGACATCACGGCAGTGGGAACCACCAGTCTGCGAACATTGGAAAGTTTGTATTGCCTGGGAGCCATGAAAGCAGAAAAGCACGGCTCAGGAACGTTTTTTCTTGACCAATGGGAAGCTTACAAGGATGAGCGTGTGGGCAAGGTTCCCTTTACTGCCGCCATTGAGAATCTGCTTAGCTGGATGGATCGTCACCCGGGTGATCAGTTGGGGGCAGTGACCCGGCTGATGATCGTTCCGGGTTATTCAATCATGAGTGCATCGAGGTTGATTACCAACTTTCACCAGCCCGGAAGCACACTGCTGATGCTGATCGCGGCATACACAGGCGGGCAGTGGCGTAAGGCTTATGATTATGCACTGAATCGGGGTTTCCGATTTCTCAGCTACGGGGACGCCTGTCTTTTTCAATTATCACCACCTGAAATGAAATCAAATGGCTTTTGAATTACAATACAAAGACAAACATACATCTGCACGGGCAGGCTTGCTGAAAACGGACCACGGGTCAATAGAAACACCTATATTCATGCCTGTGGGAACGGCTGCGACGGTAAAAGCTGTTCATTTCAGGGAATTGCGTGATGACATCAGGGCACAGATCATTCTCGGGAATACGTATCATCTCTTCTTGCGGCCCGGAACTGACATTATCAGGGCTGCGGGGGGTCTTCACCGTTTTAATGGCTGGGAAAAACCCATTCTTACGGACAGCGGCGGATATCAGGTTTTCTCTCTGGCGGATCAGCGCAAGATAACTGAAGAAGGTGTGGTTTTCCGTTCCCATATTGACGGGTCAAAACATGTATTCACCCCTGAATCTGTGATCGAAACGCAAAGGATCATTGGTTCAGACATTATGATGGCCTTTGATGAATGTACGCCCTGGCCGTGTGATCATGACTATGCGTCCCGCTCGCTTGGCATGACCCACCGATGGTTACAACGCTGCTTGCAGCGTTATCGTGAAACAGAATGCCCTTACGGGCATCACCAGATGCTGTTCCCGATTGTTCAGGGGAGCACTTTTGAGGATCTGCGCAGGCAATCGGCGGAATTCATCGCCGCTACAGGAGCTGAAGGCCATGCCATCGGCGGATTATCGGTGGGTGAGCCCGCAGAGGAGATGTACAGTATAACTGAACTGGTATGCGGCATCCTTCCGGCCGATAAGCCCCGTTATCTGATGGGCGTTGGAACCCCCGCCAATATTCTTGAATGTATCTCCCTGGGGATAGATATGTTCGACTGTGTGATGCCCACGCGCAACGGCCGCAACGGAATGTTATTCACTTCGGAAGGAATCATCAACATCCGAAACGAAAAGTGGAAAAATGATTTCTCCCCCTTGGATAACAACGGGAGTTCGTTTGTAGACCGGGCACATAACAAATCGTTTGTGAGACACCTGTTTGTTTCCGGGGAGATCCTCGGAGCCCAGATCGCCAGTATACATAATCTGCACTTCTACCTGGACCTTGTGAGGGAGGCCCGTAATCAAATCATCGCGGGTTCATTCCGGGAATGGAAAGAAAGGATGGTCATCAAACTGCAGACTCGTCTGTAGGCCTCAATCAGAAGGTAATATCGACCACAATTTTCTGCGGATCCTCCGGGTGAACCCGGCATTTGAAGGTTTTTCCGACGGCCGAACGCATCAATTGGACCATATCTGCCGGAACGGGAATATCCTTTCTGACCTCATAGGGTTCCTTGCCCGGAACATAGACTTCATAAGAGATGGTGATAATGAGTTTGAAGTCTTCACTCCTGCCTGTATCCTCCATTGACTGCAACATGGCCATGGCGTCTATCCCCGACTGTTCCAGCAGGATCCGGTCTTCTTCAGACCAGTTTTTCCCGCCGATCACCGGCTTTTGAGCTTCTGTTGCTCCTTCCGGATCGTAAACTACAAGGTTTTTATCATAGGGATCCACTTTCACAGGAAGAACAGCACCGGGCTGCATCTGTGGAATCAGGGTACGCGGAACGATAAGGTCGAGACTGACCTCAAAAGGAGGCTCATCCCCAACAGTAACCATGAGTGAAATATTCAGCAGGGGCTGGTCATTGATGGTGACTGTACCCCCACCGCTGTTTTCGTTGATCCTGATCAGTTTCGCCAGGCCTGATTTGCCGTTGGCGAGGACCTGCTTAGCCAGTTTGCCGCTGCCCCAGAAAAAATTATATCCTTTTCCTCCGAAAATCCCTTTAAAAAGGCCTATGAATGGGAACATGGAAAGCACTACCACGATAACTACTGCAATGACCATAAGGACAATCCAGGTGTTTCGACCCGCGGTTTCAACAATATTTTCCTCCAGCGAAGAAAGAATAATCAGGGGTATCGCACCGAGAAACGGGAGAAAAAACCCCAGCATTAGTTTATTTTTTTTCATGGGTTTGATTTAGGTTTAATATTCATTATGACGAAAATCATCCAGCCACTTTTTTGTCTCAACGGCCTGCATGGAAGCCATTTCACTTAAAAGCGTCTGAGGATCATCTGCGATGGTATATACGCCGGTATGCTCCGGCCTTATGAAGCGTTGCTGAACCGCGTGATCCACCATTTTCCTGAATGGATCATAGTATGCAGCAGTATTCAGAAGGCCAATGGGTTTATGTTCGATGTTCAATTGCTGCAGGGTAAGCACTTCAAACAGCTCATCGAGTGTTCCATACCCCCCCGGAAGCGCAATATATCCCTCACTAAGGGCCGTGATGGTGCTTTTGCGCTCGGCCATGGTTTCTACCACCAGCATTTCGCTGACACCCGGATGGGCCAGCTCCACATCCCTGAGTTTACGTGTGATGACCCCGCAAACCTCCCCGCCGGCGAGCAGGCAGGCATCTGCCAGCTGACCCATAAGGCCGATATTACCGCCACCGTAAATCAGTTTAATTCCCTGCGCTGCCAGGAGGCGGCCAAGGTTCGAGGCAGCCTCACCGTATATTTTAAGTGTCCCGGCAGAAGAGCCGCAGAACACACCGAGGGATTGGAATTTTCGCATGAGAAGTATCTGTCAGTGACTGCTTAAACGACAAATTTAATGAAATTTCACCGGGGCGGCGGAGCTCAGGAAAGAAATCTTCCGAAGGGCTTTCGGTCAGACAATCCCTCTTATCTTTGCCGCATGCAATATGAATATTACGAACTGAAAAACGGCATCCGCGGAGTATTTCGACGCACACCCTCCAAAGTACTTCACCTTGGACTGATCACAGCAGCAGGTTCACGGGATGAAGCCGGAGAGGAACATGGCCTGGCCCACTTCCTGGAACACATGATCTTTAAAGGCACCAGGCGGCGGAGTTCATTCCGGATTTTGAATTATATTGATGGTATCGGGGGAGAACTCAATGCCTTTACCACCCGCGAGGAAACCTGCCTGCACGCTTCTGTGCCTGTGGATTACGCAGAAAAGGCTTTTGACCTGATCGCCGATGTATTTCTACATGCATCCTTTCCTGAACAGGAACTGAAAAAGGAAAAGGAAGTCGTGGCTGACGAAATTGCATCGTATCTTGATATGCCGGATGAAATGATTTTTGATGAGTTTGAGGAGCGGATTTTTCCTGGTCATCCCATTGGCCGCTGCGTGCAGGGGAAAGCAGAGACGGTGATGTCGTTCAACCGGGAACATTTGCAGTCGTTTGTCCGGCGGAATTATTCCGGGAAGAATACGGTGGTGAGCTGCTGCGGGGATATGGATCCAGCACGGTGGAGGCGTTTCATGGACAAGTATTACGGGGAAGCCATCACAGGCACACCTTCTGCTGTCCGCAAGAAACCGGGGCATATTCCAGCTTTTTTTGAGCTTGTAAGCAAACCGATTCATCAGAGTCACGCCGTGATCGGCAGCCGGGCATTTTCAGTTCATGATCACCGGCGCACTCCTATGGTATTGCTGAATAATCTTCTGGGCGGGCCTGCCAATAACTCATTACTCAATATTGCCGTTCGGGAACGACGGGGTTTGTGTTACCATATTGAATCGTCATATCATCCCTACTCCGACTGCGGGGTCTTTATGGTATATCTTGGGAGTGACCGACGGAATCTTCAGAAGGCGTTGCAGCTTGCACTTAAAGAGCTCGGGCGGCTGTCTGCTGCGCCCCTGGGATCCTCCGTGCTTCAGGGGATTAAGAAACAACTGCTTGGTCAGTTGATACTGGGTCATGAATCACATCAGGCAGAAATGCTTTCAATGGGAAAAAGCACTCTGGTCAGGGGATCGGTTTACAGCCTTGAGCAAGCCATCCGGGATATTGAATCTGTGACCACGGCAGATCTCCTGGAAACCGCCAGGCTTGTAACGGATCCCGGTATATTAAGCACCCTGATTTATGAATCATCTGGTTTATGAGTTGTATTATATAATTTTATGTTAGATCTGAAAGAAATACAGGACTATGCAGAGGCCCATTCCTCACCTGAAAATGAGCTCCTGAAAAAGATCAGCCGGGAGACCCATCTGTACGTTATGCATCCCCGTATGCTGAGTGGTCACCTTCAGGGTCTGCTATTATCGATGTTATCGGGTATGCTGGCCCCTGACCGTATCCTTGAGATCGGAACCTATACGGGTTATTCGGCGATTTGCCTGGCACAGGGTTTAAAACCGGGCGGTGAGTTGATCACGATTGAGCACGATGCTGAGCTGGAAGAAAGAGCCACCGGCTACTTTGCGGAAGCCGGGCTGGCCAGCACTATCCGCATGATGATCGGTGATGGAAAAACCCTTGTTCCCGGTCTGGAGGGTTTCTTTGACCTGGTGTTCATTGATGCTGACAAAAAGGATTATCCTGTCTTGTATCAGTTGGTGATGGAAAAGATCCGACCCGGAGGATATATTCTGGCAGATAATGTTCTGTGGGGCGGGAAGATTTTCGGGGATGTGGCAGCGGCCGACCGGGACACCCGGGGCATAAAGGAATTTAATCGCATGGTGACAAATGACGAAAGGGCAGAGAATCTTCTGCTGCCCTTTCATGATGGTTTGATGCTGATCAGGAGGAAATGATCACCGGATGAGCTGTATGGTTCCGTTCAGGTTGTATTCCTTGGAATCATAGCCTGTGGCCTCGATCACATAGAAATAAACTCCGGCTGCGCATTCACCACCTCCGTGGATATTGGTGCCATCCCACACGTCTGTTTTGGTCATGAAGTTTGAGAAACCCTCTCCGATCTCGGTTTCATGTACTTCCTTGCCCCAGCGGTTGAAGATCACCGCGCGGAAAGACCGGATTCCCTCTGTTTGCACAGCAAAGTAATCATTAAGTCCATCCCCGTTGGGCGTAAATACATTTGGAATGATCATGCTGGAAGGCTGGATGGCTGTCACCTGTATCTGGTAAACATCTTCGCAATAGTTGGGCGGGCCGCTGTTGATGACCAGGGTAACGGTGTAAACGCCCATATCGGTATAGGTGTGCGTCGGATTCAGGTCAGTAGATGTGGATCCGTCACCAAAATCCCACAGATATGTTGTTCCGCCGTAACCGGTAAAAGTGAAGCTAACGTCGAATGGGACGAAACCGCTGGTGGGTTCTGCATTGAACAAGGACTCGATCAGGACGTTGGTTTCAACCAGGGCGGTGGCTGTGACCGTACAGTTATTGGGTGAGTAGGTCAGCGTGAGGGTGTATTCGCCGGCACACAGACCTGCTGCATCAGCAGTTGTCTGGGGGGGGCTGGTGTTCCACAGATAGGAATAGGGAGGGAAAGGATTTGCTGTGATATTGCTTAATATTTCCCCGTTACAGCTATTCAGGCAGGTTTCGTTGGTGGGGGTTAGTTCAAGAACAAGCAAAGGCGGATTGGTCAGTGTGATGGTATTGACCGAGGTGCATCCTATTCCGTCGGTGACGGTCACGGAATAATTTCCGGACGAGAGGTTCGTAATTCCCGCGGTAGTATCCCCGGTACTCCACTGGTAGGTGATCTCAGGCAAACCGTCATATGGGGTGACAGTGAGTCCGCCGTCAGTATAATTGTTGCAAGTAACGGAGTCAACAGCTGTGAACTGTGAACTCAGGTTGGAGATGCTGACCAGGACACTGTCGACCGACATAAAGTTACATTCATCAAAAACAGAAACGTAATACGTGGTGGGAGATGCGGGCTGCACAATGATAGAGGTGATCGTATCGCCGGTGGACCAAAGATAAGAAAGTGGCGGATAGCCGTATGTTCCGTTGATCTGCACATTGGCCGGCGCCCCGTTACAGATGTAGACATCGGGCGTAATGTTGGTCTGAATAACGTCGTAATCCTTAATCAGGATCAGAATAGTATCCAGGGTTCCGCAAACTGTGTTCACGTATGAGATAATGACGGATTCAGTAGGCTCATTAATTCCATCGCTGATGGGTATGATCACAAAACCTGTTGAGTCATCGCCCGGATAAATCACCAGGCTGTCGGGAACGGTGGGGTAGTCGGAGCCCTCGATGGCATTTCCACCTATGGTATAATGAATCACTACGGTATCCACTGCCGGCTGGTTCAGCATAAAAGAGATGATAGCATTGTTGCAACCTTCCACGGCGACTGTATCTACATTCGAAGAATATGATGTATTATATGATATACCGTTAGAAGAAAAGCTGTTCTCTTCCAGGAATACCCCGGAGTCAAAAGCGGAATCCCCGGCATCGCCGATCGCAATCTTAATATGGTACTGCTGGCAGGGCTGCACGATACACCAGGCGGTGAGAACGACTGTATAACCATCATACTGAATGTATTGACCTCCAGCGTTATTGACTGAATACATTGATCCGCAGATGTTATCGATGGTAACATAGTTCGAAGTCCCGGGCATCAGTGCAATATTGATGGCGTTGTTGGAGAAGGGTCCGGAAATCCCGGGGCCACTGACGAAGAAGCCGAAGACATCATTGTAACTTGAGTTGCAGTACTCAAAGAACTCCTCGGATCCGAAAACATACCGGAACATAATCGTGTCGGCGATGGGAACAAAATCAAATTCCAGAACGGCTTTGTCGTTCACAGTAAATCCGGGGATCAGCATGGCCAGGTCGGCATCACTGCCTGTGCTGGCAGTTGATCCGGCGGAGCCGATGGTATTTGGACCCACGGCAATATTGGCTGTGCCTGAAGTCAGGATGACTCCGCCGCTGAAGCCCAGTTGGGTCTGGGCCGGACCAGTGGCAGTGAATGAGCCGATCATATTGGAGGCAATGATCCCTGCACTTCCGTTAAAGGTTGCATTGCTGACTGTAACGCCGCCTCCGACGAGGATCTGCTGAACCAGCTGCTGGGGTGTTAATCCCAGAGATCCGCCGTTGGTCACAGTAAGCTGGGCATAGGTTTTTGAACCCATCCATACGCATAATACGCAGGCCAGGGCGGTCAATGCCCGGCGAAGATGGTGTAATTTTCTCATTTTGTGCAACTTATTTAGAATGATAAAACTTTCACATTGTAACAGAACCACTACATGACGTACCTTATTGTAAAATGGTTGCCGCCTGCAGCTTTCAAAATTATAAAATTGCTAATATGTACGAAGCCTGAGAGCATAAAAAAAGCACGTTTACACGTGCCGGGTAGTTTGAATCTTTGTTTGGGTATATTTTAATCAGGCGCTCACCTTCAAGCGGTGAAACCTATAGAAGTCCTGTCCGGGGGAGAAATTAACGGGCAATGCCCATGCGGACGTCCCTGTTGTAATGCTTCATATAACCACAACGGGGGCTTGCGCAACCAACGATGGAAACCACTACAGCAACTAAAACAATGATTGAGAGAATCCTTGATTTTGTGTTGGCGTTTTTCATTGATGAGGAGTATTATTTGATTTTGACGATGCAAAAGTAGGAAAATAATTCTTTACTTCTGCACCTTCCTTAACTTTTTTTTTGCAGAAAATTAGTTTTTTCTTCACTTTTCCGGGACTCAGGTTACGCAACCCCATAAATCCGGATGTTATGATTATCCGGTCGATATGTTAAAAAAAGGCTGATCTGCTCAGATCAGCCTCCATCAAGTAGAATTCCCAAAAGGATCGGGCTATATTAATCCACGTTATCGTGGAGGAATGAATTATTCTTCAGTTCCGTTTTTTTTTCCTCATCTTCTCCAAGCATGAATTTGGAGATTTCTGATTCGGAGGATTTTTTTACCTCGGGCAGTTCGACATTCCGCCTTTTATAGGCCGGTTCATTCTCCACCTCTGCCAATCCACCGGGTGTTTTCAGCTTGATACTGAGTTCTCTGAGCCTTCTCATCCGCTCAATAGACCTTTGATACACTTCCCTTTCTTCTTCTGTCTGAAAAGTATCTGGTCTTTCCTTCTGCACGGTTTGATTCTGATCTTCCTTGCGATCTTCCAGGGCATTGACCAGCGGGCTGATTTCCTTTTCCTGATCTGCAGGCTGAACCGTCTTGATCTCAAAACGGATACCGTCGAATTCCTCGACTACCGTGTGTGGGCTATCTGCATTATTCTCAGGTGCTTGCTCCTTGTTCAGGGAATCATTCACAGTGTACACCTCAAAATCATCCTGGGTGTTTTCCGTTTTCGGAGTTGAGACCTGAGAATCATCGAGGCTCAGAATGGTCGTCTTTTCCTTTTGCACGGTCATGGGAGCCAGGGTATTGGTTCCGCTCACCACCCTGAAACCTGTGGCAATGATGGTCACGCTGACCTTTTCTCCCAGGGTCTCGTCAATACCGCTGCCCCAGATCACTTCAGCATTGCTGCCCGCCTCGGCCTGAATGTAATTGGTGATTTCGCTTATTTCGTCCATCGATACTTCCCTGAGTCCTGAAGTAATGTACAGCAGTATGTTTCTTGCTCCCTCAATATTACTATCGTTGAGCAGTGGTGAATTAAGAGCCATTTCCACCGCATTGACTGCGCGGTTTTCACCTTCTGCGATACCGGTTCCCATGATAGCTGCACCGCTGTCGCGCATCACCGTATTCACATCGTTAAAGTCAACATTGACATAACCCGCCACGGTAATAACCTCCGCAATGCCTTTTGCGGCAACGGTCAGAATATCATCAGCCTTTCCGAAAGCCTCGCTGAGTTTAAGATCACCATGAAGTTCCCGGAGCTTGTCATTGCAAATGATCAACAGGGTATCTACGTATTTTCGCATTTCATTGATTCCCTGGTCAGCCTGTTCCTTCCTTTTCCTTCCCTCGAACATAAAAGGCACCGTAACAATACCTACCGTTAAAATACCTAATTCCTTGGCTATTGAAGCAATTACCGGTGCAGCACCTGTTCCGGTACCACCCCCCATTCCGGCCGTAATGAATACCATTTTTGTGTTGTTTTGCAACAACTTACGAATATCCTCTGCGCTCTCTATCGCGGCCTGCCGGCCGATTTCAGGGATACTCCCGGCACCCATTCCCTCCGTCAGGTTAGACCCCAACTGGATTTTCACAGGAACTGCGCTCATCTCAAGGGCCTGTGCATCGGTATTGGCGAGAATAAAATCCACACCACGGATTCCCTGCCTGAACATATACGTTACAGCATTGCTTCCGCCACCACCAACACCGATAACCTTGATGATAGAAGACTGATTTTTAGGATGGTCAAATTTCATAGAGCGCAGTTTTTTGAAGGCAATAAAAATAATCTTTAACTTAATGTTAATTCCCCAACAGGTATAATAATTTATTAACCAGGTAATGTTAATTAGTGGCCGCGTGAATCCTCAGTTTCGTGAGACCATTCTCCATTAATTAACATCCTCCTCATCGAAAAATTGCTTGCCCTTTTTAAAGAGCGAATCAAAGAAACTACCCCTGGTTTTGGTCGGGGGTGTTGGTGCGTTCTTTTCTCTGGCGCGACTGCGTTCAGTATGTTGCAATCCCCTTAATACCAGGCCTATACCAGTAGCGTACATAGGTAGCGACATTTCTTCATTCACATTATCTGCCAGGTGCTCGGTAGGATAACCGATACGTGTGTCCATGCCGGTAACAAACTCGGCCAGTTGCGTAATGTTCTTCAGTTGGGCACCTCCGCCCGTCAGCACCAGTCCTGCGATCAGTTTCTTTTCATACCCCGAATTCTTGATCTCATAATACACATGCTCCAGGATTTCTTCCATGCGTGCCTGTATGATGCTGGCGAGGTTCTTTACCGAAATCTCCTTACGGGGCCTTCCTTTAAGACCGGGAATAGAAACAATTTCCTCTGCCTTGCTCTCGCTGGCCAGTGCAGATCCGAATCTCACTTTAAGTGCCTCAGCCTGATCCTTGATAATTGTGCAGGCCTCCTTAACATCTTCCGTAATGATATCACCACCCAGCGGTATAACGGCCGTATGGCGGATAATATCGTCCTGGAAAATGGCAATATCGGTCGTACCTCCGCCGATATCCACCAGCACCACCCCAGCCTCCTTTTCTTCATCGCTCAGGACGGCTTCCGCACTGGCCAAAGGTTCCAGAATCTGAACGGCAATGCTCAATCCCGCCCGGTCTACACAACGGTTGATGTTCTGCACCGCAGAAACCTGTCCCGTAATGATGTGAAAATCAGCCTCCAGACAGATTCCCGCCATGCCGATAGGATGTTTGATATCTGTTTCCTTGTCGACGATGTATGTTTGAGGGATCACATGAATGATCTCTTCTCCGGGCTGCATGACCAGTTTGTACATATCTTCCACCAGTCGATCGATATCTTCCTGATGGATCTCCGTTTCAAGGCTGTTGCGGATCAGGCTTCCCCTGTGCTGAATGCTTTTAATGTGCTGACCGGCAATTCCGACATTCACGACCCTGATATTCACTCCGGCCTGGGCTTCGGCATCCGCCACCGCTTTTTTGATTGAGTCGATGGTGTATTCAATATTGGAGACCACGCCGCGCCTGACCCCGATGGATTTGGCCTTGCCATAGCCAAGGATCTCCAGCTTGCCGTAAGCATTCTGACGACCCACGATGGCCGCAATTTTTGTGGTTCCGATATCAAGTCCTACAATAATTTCACTTGGTTCCATATGTGCTAATTTTTACTTGGGTGAACAAACTACCTGATTTTTATATTCAAGATTAATGGTATCATAAGTATCCCATCCGGCGACTGAGAGTCCCTGCCGGTAAAAGACCTCCAGCTTGCTGAATTTTTCCTCCAGATCATCCGCCTTTCCGAGGATCACAATGTGAGACCCCAGCAGGGGAATGAGGCTGATGCTGCCCTGTTTGTCGAAAACCATCTGGGTGATTTGCGCCTGGAGGAAAGCATCGCGCGAAATATGATAAGCAACCCTGTAAATACTATACAGCGCACTGCTGTTCACTGCCGAATCCGCTTTCTGCTCTGGGTTTATCCGGCTCAGATCCAGTTGCTGATAATAAGGATCATGGATATCGTAACTGAAATGTCCGCTGGCCAGTAGCACCCTGGCAGGTCTCCCTGGATTCAGGGGCATCAGTCTGCCATCGTCACTGATATAAAAAGGGTCAGCGCCAAGGTTCTGTACACGGACGACAGGCCTTCTCTGCCAGACTTCGATGTTGACGACGGCATCTATGGTAGTGTATACATGGGCATCTTTCACGAAGGGGTTCCTGCATATCAGCGACTCAAGAAAGTGAAGGTCTAATTGTTCCAGTCTTTTTCCCCTGACCGAATCGCCTGTCTGGCGCATATAATTTTCGATATCTCCGCGAGTGATAAAATCATCCTCACCCGTTTGATGTATCGTAATATTGACCTCACGGCAGACTTTCTGATCGTGCCGGCGTCCTGTCTGCAACAGAGCGACCATCAGCAAAATCACGCTCAGAGCCCAGGCCATCAGGAACCAGATCTTTTTGTTCATGAGCGTTCCTCCTTTCTGATCTGTTTTTTCAGGAGTGCTGACAGGGGTTCCACGAGTGTATCGATATCCCCTGCGCCCATACTCACCAATATACCCTTTCTGAATCCGGTGAACCAAGCCGGCAGATCCTTCTTATCCAATAAATGCTTGCGTTTCAGCGACACACCTCTGTATATCAAGCCCGAATCCACACCCGGCAAGGGAAGCTCACGGGCCGGATAGACCGGCAGGAGGATCAATTCATCGGCGACAGACAAAGCTTCACAAAAGCCTTTTGCAAAATCACGGGTGCGTGTGAACAGGTGGGGCTGGAATATCGCCGTAAGCGGCATTCCGGGCCACAGCTCCTTTACGGCCTCAAGGCAGGCTCTGATTTCTTCCGGATGGTGTGCGTAATCATCCACATACTTGAGTTGCGGATGATCAATATGAATCTCGAAGCGACGCCTGACCCCGCGATAGGCAGACAGGGCAGCGGCAATCTGTGAAGGGCTTATTCCTAAACGAAGTGCGACAGCCGATGCAGCCAGGGCGTTCTCTATGTTGTGCCTTCCCGGGACACCCATTTCTATTCCCGAAAATTCATCATTTCCTGCCTTGAGCGTAAAACAGAAGTGGCCATTGCGGACCTCCACCTGATGTGCGGAAACGTCACCAGCCTCTATCCCGTAGGAGATTACATCATTTCTCCCTGCCCATTCGCCCCGCAGGCTATGATGGCAAATCAGCAGTCCACCCTCCCTGATCTGTCCGGTAAATGTCAGGAAGGCATCACGCATCGCTTCCCTTGTTCCATAGATATCCAGATGGTCAGCATCCATGGCCGATACCACGGCCATGTTTGGAAACAAACGTAGAAAAGACCGGTCGTATTCATCCGCTTCGGTAACGACCCAGCCTGCCAGGGGATCAAGGTGCAGGTTGGTTCCGTAGTTGACAGAAATCCCGCCCAGAAAGGCATTGACCGGATATCCTGCTGATAATAAAATGTGGGTGATCATGGTGCTGATGCTGGTCTTCCCGTGGGTTCCTGCAACTGCGATGGTATTCATCTCCCCGGTAATCATCCCCAACACCTCAGCTCTTTTCATCACAGGGGTCCCCCTTTCATGAAAAACTCTGAATTCCGCATGTTCTGAAGGCACGGCCGGGGTATAGATCACCAGGTCCACATGATCAGGGATCATTTCTGGTTTTTCCTCGTAATGCAGGACCATCCCTTCTTTCTCCAGCTCTGCGGTGAGCGCGGTGGCTGTTCGGTCATAACCGTAAATCTCAGCCCCTCTGGCTCTGAAGAAGCGAGCCAGCGCACTCATCCCGATGCCCCCGATTCCCAGAAAATAGATCCGTTTTAAATCTTTGATGATCATTCCACTACTGATTAACGAGTCCTGTCACTACTGATGCAATTTTATCGGCGGCATCAGGGCGCCCGAGTGATGCGATATTGGTCTGAAGCCTGGCACACAGGTCCTGATCTGCCAGCAGGTCCAGTATCTGCGTGGTCAGCTGCTCACGTGCGTTCTGGTCCCTGACCATCAGCGCCGCCTGGTAATTCACCAGTGCCAGTGCATTCCTGGTCTGATGATCCTCGGCCACATTGGGTGAGGGAATCAGTATAGCGGGCTTTCTTACCAGACAAAGTTCAGAAATGGAGATGGCCCCCGCCCGGGAAACCACCAGATCAGCCACAGCATAAGCCAGATCCATCTGAGTAATAAACTCTGTGGCCACCATCCCCTTTGATGAATATGCACTCACAGCTTCCCTGGCCACCGGCCCGTAGAGTTTCCCTGTTTGCCACAACAGCTGAACACCAGCTTCCGACAGGCGTGCCAGCCCCTGGTGAATACTCTCGTTGATGGTCCGTGCTCCCAGACTTCCGCCAACAACCAGTACCACCGGGCGGTCGGCGGAAAAGCCGAATACTTCCAGGGCCCTTTCCCGCTTGCCGCTCAGATTCATAATATCCTGGCGCACGGGGTTTCCTGTCAGCAGAATCTTTTCCTTCGGAAAATATTTTTCCATTCCGTCATAGGCCACACATATTCTGGATGCTCTGGCAGCCAGAAGCTTATTGGTAATGCCCGGATACGAATTCTGCTCCTGCAGAACCGCAGGTATTCTTTTACGTGTGGCCACCTTAACAAGCGGACCGCTGGCATAACCGCCAACTCCCACCACTACATCGGGACTGAAGTCCCTGATGATCTTTCCTGCTTTTCGCATCGCAGCCAGAACCCTGAAAGGAAAAGCCAGGTTTTTCAGGCTGAGGCTACGTCTGAATCCTGAAATTTTCAGACCGATGATTTTATAGCCTGCAGCCGGGACCTTTTCCATTTCCATGCGACCTTCAGCACCCACAAAAAGTATCTTCGCGTCGGGCCTGGACTTTCGTATCGCATGGGCGATAGCGATGGCAGGGAACACATGGCCCCCGGTTCCGCCCCCGCTGATGATGACTTTCATCTCATGCGTTTGCTTTTCCATGGTTTTCTTCCTGATTGATGTGATCACTGATTACGTTCCCTTCAGCAGCCTCTTCGGTCTTCTCTGCTTCTGTTTCACGGCTGATGCTGAGCATTATTCCGATGGCAAGACTGGTAAACCAGATAGACGTTCCCCCCATGCTGACCAATGGCAGGGGTTGTCCGGTAACCGGGAAAAGGCCCACCGTTAGATCGGAAGAGCACACGTCTGAACTCCAGTCACATTCCTTTATCTC
>CALGYY010000023.1 GCA_937934705.1 uncultured Bacteroidota bacterium | reverse complement strand
AGATCAAACCTGTTTTCTGTTCTGATGCCGTATTAAAAGCGAGCAGGGGTCTCTGGGTTCCGACTTTCCCCACCTTTTGGTGGAAAAGCGAAACGACACCTGTTGTGGATTTGTACTCGCCGTAAGGAACAAGAAGCGGCGGGGCTTCAGGGATTACGTTCCGCAAGGCATCACTGACGCTGAATAGCGAAAAACCGGGGTTGCTGATTGCCTGAACTTCCTCCATACGGCCCTGTGACTGCATGATCTGAACTCCTGTTTTCATTCCGTTAAAACGGCTGATGTCACTCCCGCTGCCCAGAATGAACAAAGCCGGAACCCTGAGATCATCCACAGTGGTGATCCCTGCAGGCATCGGCTGACCTTTGAAAGGGAGCTGATGGAAAACGATCAGATTATAGGCATCCAGCGGTTTGTTGAACTCCGAGGCGATGAAGGCCTCCACCTCGTAATTGCTGTTGGCCTCAAGACTCTGCCGCAGGGCTGCAACATCAGGATGCGGGGCCGCAGCAAGAATCAGGATCTTTTGCCTTCCATCAAGAACTTCAACATAAATATCCTGTATATTATTAACAGTTGTAATTTCACCGGGAACGGACGAGAGCGAAACACGATAGTGCTGCATCCCGGCCTGATGCGCTTCCAGGGTAAGGCTGATGGTTTCTACATAATCCTCATCGCCAATACTGATACTTTTGCTGAACAGAACCTGTCCTCCCCTGCTCACGCTCAGCACACTTGAGCTGCCTTTGCATTTATCGGCAAGGATGTTAACCTCAACAGGAAAGGTATTTCCCAGGTAACAGACTTTATTGTAATTGACCTGATTCAGGATGAGGTCCTTTCTGACGGAGGTATCGCCCAGAGCAATTGAATATACCGGATACGGGGCTGTTTCAGCGGGATACAACGGGTTGCTGCCGCGATTATAAATTCCGTCGCCCGCCAGGATGAGCGCACCCACGTTCCTGTTGGCGTAACGTACAGCAAGGTCTTCGAACAATGACGACATGTCGGTTTCCATACCATTGAAACCGGAATTAAGGCCTTCCTCAACTTTGTCGCTGAAGTGATAACTTACCACTTCATAATCCCCGGCAAGATCCTCTCCCAGGGCGCGCAACTGCCCAATGAACTCTCCCCTGTAGTAAGCACTGTCAGCATTCTGAACAATGCTTCGGCTGTTATCCTGGGCGATAATAATGATGGGCTTCCCGAGTTCACGGGAAGTGGTCAGTACGAGAGGTGACAGCAAGAGGAAAGCGATCAGTGAAACAGATAAAAAACGAAGGATCCATGCAATACGCCGGATCAGAAGAGAGAGCTCCGAAGTCCTTTCCCTGAAATACAACAACAGTCCATAGACAGCACCTGCCAGCAGACACAGCGGTAAAAACCAGAGGGGTAATTCGGTAACTATGTTCAAGGTAAAAACTTTGGCAGAATAACGCCTGCAAAGTTAAATTGTTTTACATAATAATAATCTCATCCACCATGCGCTTTCCAGCCTGCCTGTTAATACTGGTTTTAAGGCGGCCGCGAGCCATCATCAGTTCCGACTTCAGCGCTGCCGACTCAATGGTCAGGTATAACTTCCGTTCACGAAGAATAATTTTTGAAGTCAGCGCATTGATTTCACTGCCCATGGTTTTCAACCACCAGGCCCGCAGGTCAATTTCATCCAAACGGTTACTGATCCCGTAGGCAGCGATCAGTTCTTCAATAACCTCCTTCAGGGTCTTTTCTCCGCGATGACTCATTCGGGGCCCTTTCTGCCGGTGATTTTTCCCTGGCTGATGCTGAAGAAGCAATAATTCTGATGGATCTTACGGATGATCCCTTCAACCCTTTCTGCAGAAGTATCCGTGATAAAAACCTGTCCGAAATGTTCATCGGAGACCAGTCTCAGCAATTGCTCCACCCTGAAATCATCCAGCTTGTCGAAAATGTCATCAAACAACAGCAAAGGCTTGAATTGTTTGATTTCACTGGTATAATCGAATTGGGCCAGTCGGATGGCAATCAGAAAAGACTTCTGTTGACCCTGGGAGCCGAATTTCTTGAGGGGCAGGCCACGGATCGTGAACAGCAGGTCATCCTTATGAATTCCTGCTGTAGTGATTGCTGCTGCCCGGTCATCCTGCCTGGTACGCTCGAGCAAATCCTCCATGCTTTCATTGTGCAGGTTGGATTCATAGGTTAAATCCACCTGCTCGCGGCCACCGCTGATCCATTCGAAATGTCCTGAAAACACCGGAATAAAACGTTCAACAAAGGCCTTTCTCTTGTTATAAATATGATTACCGAGGTTTCCCATCTGGCGGTCCCAAATTTCAATTTCCGCAGCGCTGTAGTGGCGGCTCTCCGCAAACTGCTTCAGCAGGCGGTTACGCTGCTGCAGTGCTTTGTGGTACTGTATCAGATCCTCAAGGTAGAGCTTATCGAACTGTGAGATCACCGCATCCATGAACTTACGCCTGTCTTCGCTGCCGTGATAGATCAGGTCAGCGTCGGCCGGCGATATCATGACCACGGGCAATAAGCCAATGTGATCGGCCATACGCTCATATTCTTTCTTGCTGATCCGGAAGACCTTGCGCTGATTTCTTTTCTGCAGACATTCAATGGTTTCCGTCCGGCCGTCCTCAAGAATGTATTCACCCTGCAACCTGAAAAATTCAGCGTCGAAAAGGATATTCTGCTGGTCCATCTGGTTGAAAAAACTCTTTGTCAGCGAAAGATAATGGATGGCATCGAGCAGATTGGTTTTGCCGCTCCCATTGTCGCCGGCAAAGCAATTGATCTTTTCCGAAAAGATCAGATCCGCTTCTTCATAATTCTTGAAATTCAGAAGGTACAGGCGATGAAGGTGCATGGGTCAGTTGTTATGATATCCCGGGTACATTCCTGCATCTGCCGTCCCGTAAAGAAAGTGGTGTATGGCAAAAAGAGCCCTCAGGGCGGCCGGCCCCCACCGGTTCTGAAAAAGTTCGCGGCAGTTGTTCACGGCATTTTCCCTTGCCGCCATGGTATTGCGCTGGTAAAGCGTCAGGAAGTCTTTCAGATCCTGGTAAATGTCAGCGAGTTGCTCGGCAAGGCTGAATTTCTTCAGTTCCTGATCTCCGGCCGTAATGTTACAGAAAAATGTATCTGCTTTGCCCAGCTGAGTTTTCAGTTCCTGAAACAGGGTCTCCCATTCTTCCTCCGTTACAAAACGTTCATCGGCACCCTCGTCTGATACATCCAGCGCCGGCAGTAGCGAGGCTTTCAGGTAGAGCAGGGGCAGGATGCGTTCCATGTAGGCCAGAATCTGCATAACTTCGTAACGCTCATGCTCCTTAAGGAAAAGACAGAATTCATTGGAAACGGTGATCATTTCCATTACTTTCTTTGAAAAAACCAGTTCCTGATCTGCTGCCATGATATCTGCTGAAGTTTCCGTCAGGAACAAAAATAGTAAAAAGCCGCGACATGGTAAGGCAGGGAAGATTCTGTAAAATGCTTATTTTTGATCCCGGAGTCACAATAAAAGTGACCTAATTACGTATTAGCGCTTGGAATGAAAAGAACCCTCCTGATCGGTTTATTACCTCTTGTGCTGGCTGTCGTTATACTGGGTGCCTGTCGCAAAGACCCTGATTTCGATGATGAATCAGATTTGCAGACCTCAGTCAGTGAGATTGTGTTTGATACCGTGTTCACCACCGTGGGAAGTACTACGAAGATGTTCTACATTAAAAACAGCAGCAACCAGCCCATACTGACGAGTATCAATCTGGGAGGTGGTAACAGCAGCAATTTCAGGGTAAATGTCGACGGGGTCCCCGGTGTAGCCTTCAGTGATGTTGAAATTCCGGCCAACGACAGTCTGTTCATTTTTGTGAAGGTCACTGTTGACCCGCAGAACAGCAATTCACCACTCGTTATACGTGACAGCCTGATGTTTACCACCAACGGCCATCAGAAAAAGGTCGGTCTTACAGCCTGGGGACAGGATGCGCATTATATTGTCGCAGATAAGGCACTCGGCGGGAGCCTCAATTACAAAATAGTAGCCGGTGAGGGTGTGGATACGACCTGGACGAATGACAAACCCTATCTGATCTATGGTTATGCAGTCATTGATTCTACCGGAACATTGAGGATCAATCCCGGCGTTAAGCTGCACTTTTATAATGGCAGCGGAATGTGGGTTTACAAGGGCGGGAGCCTCAAGGTCAACGGTACGGCTGATGAGCCTGTGGTTTTCCAGGGCCCGCGGCTCGAGCCTGAATACCGTGAATTGCCGGGACAGTGGGATCGCATCTGGATTAACGAAGGAGCCGTCGACAATGAGATCAATCATGCCATTATCAAGAACGGCTTCATCGGCATACAGGCTGAGACCCTGGATGCCAGTATGGGCAACAAGCTCGTCATCCGAAACACTGAAGTTCGCAACATGAGCGGGATCGGGCTGCTCTCACGCTTCTACCGCATCCGGTCTTACAACAGTGTGTTTTCGAATTGCGCCGTATACGGGGTTTGCCTGACGATCGGAGGAGCCTATGATTTCAGGCATTGTACTATCGGGAATTACTGGAGTCTGTCCACACGACAGACACCATCACTGGTCGTTACAGATTATTACAACGATCTTTACAACGGTGTCATCTATACCGGGGACCTTGACACGGCCTATTTCGGGAATTGTATTGTTTACGGCAGCCTCGAAGAGGAAATGCTGTTCGATGATTACCCGGATGCAGGTGTTTTTAATTACTTTATGGAAAATTGTGTCGTCAGAACCAAGCTGGAGGTGGCCGACGGCACCCATTACCTGGGGATGACCGCCAACCAGGATCCCGCATTCACCAATTCCGGCGCAGGGGACTATTCCCTGAAGGCCATCTCCGGAGCCATCGATAAGGGCTCCATGAACGTTATCCTGACCTCACCCTATGATATCACCTTTGATATCAAAGGTAACAGCCGCCTGATCAACCCGCCACCCGACCCGGGTGCATATGATTACCGCCCCTAAAAACTGTTTTATGAACCAGAAGATCAGCTTCCGCACAGAAGTCAGAGAAGACGACTGTAAGACCGTAAGAAAAATTTTGGAATCCACCGGATTTTTTCATGATTTTGAGGTGGATGTAGCGGTCAGTCTGGTTGAGGAAGCCCTGCAGCAGGGCGAAAATTCAGGTTATTACTTTGTTTTCGCCGAAGATAACGGGATCACCACCGGCTACAGCTGTTTTGGTGATATTCCCTGTACCCGGAACAGTTATGATATTTACTGGATTGCGGTCAGCCAGGACCAGAGGGGTAAAGGGACCGGGGGGCTGCTGCTGAAGGAGACCGAGCGGTTGATCGGTGAAAAGAAAGGTAACGGTATCTATCTTGAAACTTCATCCACAGAGAAATACCTTCCCACCCGGAATTTCTATTTGAAGTATGGCTACGTCATAGAGGCAGTCATCCGTGATTTCTATGATTATGGTGATGATAAAGTACTCTTTGTCAAAAGATTGAATCCGTCTTAAGCCGAAATAAGGAAAACGGCCGGTCGCTTGCCGGGTTCTCCCGGCCTTGCTTTCCAGTTTTCGATACTGCACGAACGTATCCACTCTTCCGGGCCGCCAATATCAGCCGCAACACAAAGGCGGGTTCCCGGTCTGCAGGTCTGAACGATGGCATCCAGCATCGTTTTGTTACGGTAAGGGGTTTCAATAAATATCTGCGTCCGGGACTTATGGTGTGCTTCAGATTCCAGTTCCCTGATTTTTTTCACCCTGAGGTGACGGTCGATCGGCAGGTAACCATGAAAGCAGAATTCCTGGCCGTTAAAGCCTGATGCAGCCAGGGCGAGAAAAATGGAAGAAGGGCCGCTTAATGGTACAACCTTCACCCCCAGTTCGTGGGCAAAACCCACCAGAATAGCACCGGGATCAGCAATACAGGGCATGCCGGCTTCCGAAAGCAGAGCCATATCACGGCCCTGCAAGGCAGGTTCAAGATAAGAAAGCCGGTCTGAATCCGGAGTATGCTTGTTCAATAACAAGAAGTTAAGATCTTCGATACGGATCAGGGGATTCATTTTTCGAAGGAAACGGCGCGCTGTGCGTTCGTCTTCCACAATAAAATCGCGTATAAGTGTGATTACCTGCTTATTATGAAGCGGAAAGGCAGTATCCGCATCTGTTTCAGCAATAAATGACGGGATCAGGTATAGTTTCCCCGGACTTGTTTTCATGCACCAAAGATACCCATTCGGCTTTAATTATTGGTATTCTGATGGCAGGCATACAACCTTATGAACAAACATCCTTTCTTAAAGATTTATTAACAAATAAATATCTCTGTATAATATTGTTTTACAACCTTTTATATTTCAAATAAAAATTTTGTCTCAAAAAATTAAAAGTTTTTTTGCATTTGCATGCAACAATTCGAAAGCTTTTTTAATATTTTTGTACTGAAGTAAGCATAAACCGCAAGCATATGGAAGAACACGACAAAAGAGAACGTAAGGACAGGGAAGAGATTTATTCGAAAGCAGTGAGGGCCGGAAAGCGCACTTACTTCTTCGACGTGAAAGCTACCCGGACTGACGAGCAGTACCTTACCATTACCGAAAGCAAGCGCAGGTTCAGTAATGAGCAGGGGAAGTTTTTCTACGAGAAGCACAAGATCTTTTTGTACAAAGAAGATTTTGAGAAATTCGTTAATGGTTTGAATGTGACCTTGAAATTCATTGAAACGGGTATCAGGCCTGAGCCGGACCCTGAGGAACTCCACCATGAGGAGTCGCAGTTTTCCGATGTGGATTTCGACGACCTCGAAAAGTCTGAAGACAAATAAAAAAAAGAGCCGGCAAAAAGCCGGCTTTTTTTATCAGAGGTTATCCTGTCGTTCTTCGCTGGCTGCCTTTCGGATTCCAACGATCAGACTGGAATACTCTTTTACTTTCCATAGCCCTTTATCATTTCTGCTCATCGCGACGGGTCTTGGTGTATCTGCACCTGAAGAGCGCACAAACACCTTAACTTTCCCGGATTCGGGGTCTCCTGAGTAGGGATTGGTTGTAATTTCGAGCCCGGCTTCACCCGGAGGTACCGTATAATTATTGGCAGGAAGTGCCCCGGTAAAGTATGAATCCGGAAGGTATTTCTGTTTTGATAACTGGCTTTTCAATAGGGAGAATTCGCTGTTATTCAGGGCATAACCCATGTAGGAATTGGCCCCGCTGGTCTGCATGAGGTCGTTAATATCCCTTTGCATCACAAGGCATTTGATCCCTTCTTCCGGATTGGATGAATACAGTTTGAGTGCTGCGACAAACATCGCTGCGCCTCCTTCAGGAGTAACGGCCAGCTGATCCCGCAGGGTTTTAAATTCTTCTGCGTTACGCGGTAGATTTGGTAGTTTCATGGTTGATGACTTTTACTGCATAAAAATAAACAATATCAGTCATTCTCTGGCGGATTTTTTTAATTTATTGTTAATTTATGTCGTCTCCGATTACTTAATGGTCAGATTAAGAGGCTTTTTCACTTTTTCCTCCAGTAGGGCAAGGTTGAGCAATTCCTTCATATCCCTGACATAAGAGAATGAAAGTCCTTTGATGTATCGCTCATTAACTTCTTCAATATCTTTCCGATTGTCTTCAGGAAGGATGATGTTGCAGATCCTCGAACGCTTGGCAGCCAGTATTTTCTCTTTGATCCCCCCAACCGGCAACACCCTGCCTCGGAGGGTGATCTCACCCGTCATGGCCATACCTGTTTTCACCCTGCGCTGTGTAAATGCCGATGCAAGTGCTGTAAACATAGTTACTCCTGCAGAAGGGCCATCCTTTGGCGTTGCGCCTTCGGGGACATGAATATGAACATTCCAGCTTTCAAATATCCCGGGATCCAGAGCCAGCGTATCAGCATGGGCTTTCAGATATTCGTATGCAATGGTTGCACTTTCCTTCATAACGTCGCCGAGATTGCCGGTGAGGGTTAACTGACCTTTGCCCCTGCTCAGGCTGACCTCGATAAAAAGGATCTCGCCGCCTGTGGCCGTCCAGGCCAAACCAGTGACCACACCCGCTGTGTCCGTGCTGTATGTCCTGTCTTTCTGAAAAACCGGCGAACCCAGGATTTTACTGAGCTCATCGGGGCTTACCTCTGCTTTGACTTTATCGCCCTGGGCAATAAAGCGGGCCCTTTGACGCAGCACTGCGGCAATCTTCTTCTCAAGCGCCCTCACACCCGACTCGCGGGTGTATTCATCAATCAGCCTTTCAATGGTTTTTTTCGGAAGTTTCACCTGTGCA
>CALGYY010000022.1 GCA_937934705.1 uncultured Bacteroidota bacterium | reverse complement strand
CTGCGGCAGCGAGCCGGACATGATAAACCACCGAAGGCTGGGCAGATGTAGCATAGTCAGGTGATTCCGGAAACCTGGCATTGTGCCAGTAGTCATTCCAGTCCCACGACTGATTGATCTCCAGGTAAAGGTTGAAAACCGCGGGCAAGACCTCGTTGGATCTTGTGTTCAGTAAAAAACTGCTACCCGGTGTGGCTCCTGAGTACGCATCCGCTACCGGAGAAGAGGGCTCGGGAAGGTGAAGTCCGTCAGAGGCAACGTAGCCATAAGCGTGCGACCAGACCGGAAGTGCCGCTGGCAACCTCCTCAGTCCGGGAGTCCACTTCCCCCTCTTGTTGATGGCTTTGTCGAAAATGGAGGTGGCGATGGATGTGCTGACGTAAAAGGTCTGCAGATAACGCCCCAGCGTATCTTCAGCCCATATGGCCAGCAGGGGATGGTTGATCGCAGAACCCTTACTGAAGGCAATGCTCATTTCCTGTCCCTTACCGTTGGGATTGGTGGTCATCACGATGATCTCATCCTTTCCGCTTTTGCTGCCTGTTCCGGTTTGACAAGCCTGGAAAACCAGAGATGAGAAAATCAGAGACAGGATCATTATAAATGAAATATTCGTTTTCATAGTCATAAATATTAGAATTGTATAATAATTCCGAGTGTCGGAACAATGGTTCCGGATTCGTTTTTCAAAGGCTTCAGCAGGTAACGTGAAGGATCAGCGGGATCGGTGAGGGGTGTTCCGTTGTCGTCGGTGACCTGGACAAAATTGTCGGGCCCCACTGCTTTGAAGTTATACACATTCTGTACATCAGCATAGATGTTCAGCGACCATTTTTTCCAGTAGAATTCCTTGTCCACCCGGAGGTCAAGCTGATGGTAAGCTTTCAGACGTTCAGTATTAAAAAGTGCGTAATCAGGATAAGCTCTTCCGCGGGCATCCCATGCCGGGATGATAGAGGAAAGAGCCAGGTCGTAAGGCGTATAAGGCACACCGCCGAGATAACGCCATTTCAGACCGATGTACCAGTTGCGCTTGAAGTTCTTGGAAGCCGTGATGCTGACCAGGTGGCGGTTGTCCCATGCCGAGGGAATGTAGTCATCGGTACGGCCGGTAAACTCGCTCCTGACGTAAGTGTAGGAGGCCAGAACATTGAAGCCTTTCAGCATCTTGATTCTGAACAAGAGTTCAGCTCCATAGGCCCTGCCCTTACTGGTGCTCACCACGGCCTCATCCCCGAAAGTTCCGAAATCTGCGCCTTTGCCGGCCAGTGATATGCTATCGCTCAGGCTGAAAGGATAGTGCCTGTATGATTTATAAAAGCCTTCCAGTGTCACCTGAATGTACCTGTTGTCCTGGTATGCAAATCCCAGCACCGCATGATCGGCCGAGATGTATTTAAGTCCGTTCTCCTTATTGATCAGTTCCCCGGCTGCATCACGGTATCCGAGTGTGGTGTATGCGGGCTGCTGGTAATAGCGACCCACATTCATGTTCAGCGACCAGCGGTCGGTGATGGAGTAGCTGGCCGATACGCGCGGACTGAGCTGGTTGAGAAGACTCGACATTTTCCGGTTGTAGGAGTTGGCGTCTGCACGGGCACCCGCAGAAATCAGCAGACGTTCCCCGAAGAAGGATTTGGATGCCTGTACAAACACATTCCATTTGTAAAGGTCAAGTGCTGAGCGGTAATCTATGACGAGTGGCCTGTCGCCGGCAAAAATCTTCTGGTAAGTACTGTTCGTGTAGCGTGCATATTCGACACCCGCACCGTAGATCAGTTTAAAACCGCCCAGTCGTGTAGTGTTCTCGTAGCGGAGTTTGTTTTCAATCTCATCGCTCTTATAGTCCTGGATCAGGTTTTCTGTAAGACTCTCATCATTGTCCTTGTATTTCACTGAGGTGTTCCTGAGCATATTGCGGCTGATTACCCAGGTATCGTAAGAATTCTTTCTGAATTGCTTATAAACAAGGCCGATGGTGTAATTCCACTGCTCGTTCACCGGAATGAAATTCAGAATGTAGCGCTGCTCCTCGGTTTCGTTGGCTTTGAGGTTCAGTTTGAACTCATCAATAGCGCCGATTCCGATAATGGTCAACTGGTGTTTCTGGTCGAAATTGATGCGCGTCTTAAACTGGAAATCGTTATAGGTCGGCAGAAAGGGCAGTTTCAGCGCGCTGAACAGGAGCTGAAGGTAGGAGCTCCGGGCCGACAGAAGAAAGGTCGCTTTTTTTCCGAGGGGACCATCCATGGTCAATCCGTAGTCGGATGCCCCCAGGGTCAGTTTGAAGCCGATCTTATCCTTGTTCCCGTCGATCTGCTTCATGTCGATAATCGAGCTGAGGGCATTCCCGCGACTGGCAGGGAAAGATCCGGAGAAAAAGTCAACCTCGCGGATGAAGTCCGTGTTGATGATTCCGACCGGACCACCCGAAGCGCCCTGTGTGGCAAAGTGATTCAGGTTGGGAATCTCTACATCATCCAGGTAAAATCGGTTCTCGCCCGAACCACCGCCCCTCACGATTACGTCGTTCCGGAATGAAACGCTGGAAGCGACCCCGGGAAAGGATTGGATAACCTTGCTGATATCGCGGTTCCCGCCGGGATTTTTTTCGATTTCCTGAATGCCGAGCGTGCGCATCGACAGCGGACTCTCGTCGCGCTTCTCAAAAGCTTTGGTAGTGATCTCGACCTTGTCGAGGTTGATCACCTTCTGAACCATCAGAATTTCGATATTGGCCGATTTGGAGTTGGATACCAGCAGTTCGGAAGAGGTGAAAGTTTCGTAGCCGACAGAACTCGCGATCAGTCGCACATAACCGGGTTTCAGGCCCTTAAACAGGAAGTTGCCGTCAAGATCAGAAGTAGAACCAATGGTGGTTCCCTGTATGATGATGTTGACAAAGGGAAGAGGTTCATTGTTTTGCGCATCCAGAACGCGGCCCTGAATACTGCCGGTCTGAGAAAATGCGCTGAAAAACAATACATTAAAAAAAATCAGGAGACTTATAGTTTTCATTGTGCATGCGTGTGTTAAAATGTGGTGCAAAGATAAGTGTTTTTACGTTATTTTGAAACAGTCTAAATAAAAAATAACATGAGATTAACATAGTGGCAGAAGTCAGGGTGGAGATGAGTCGTTCGCAGCGGGGGAAATGCTTTTGGAAGGCCGGATCTGAAATTTATTTCAAAACGCAGAACAGGATGAAAAATCCTGTAAATTTGCACGCAATCTACAATCACTATAGAATTACTAGACTATCTGACAAGTTGTTGAAATATAAGATGTAAGATGGGTGCTCTTTATGATAAACTGATGCAGGATGTGCGTTTTGTTGAGGGGCTGAAGGCCTGTATCAACTGCGGGACCTGCACCGCGATCTGCCCGGCAGCCTCTTTTTACCGCTATGATCCCCGTTCTGTAACTGACATTGTTCAAACCCGTGATGAGGCAGCCATTGAGGCCCTGCTGAAGGGTGAGGAGATCTGGTATTGCGGGGAGTGCATGTCGTGCAAAACCCGCTGTCCGCGCGGCAATACGCCAGGGCTGATCATTTGTGCGCTGAGGTCTCTGTCGCAGGATTTGGGTTATTTCACCGAGTCGGAGAAGGGGCGTCAGCAACTGGCCGTGAAGCGTACGGTGGGTCAGTGGATACTGGACCATGGCTATTGTCTGTACCTTGAAGGGGTGGGGACGGATCTTCATCCTGAGCAGGGGAGTGTGTGGGATTGGATACAGCAGAACTGGCATGCGGTGTTTGAGCGCATGGGAGCGAACTATCAGGGGGAGGGTCCCGGCATACTGAGGAAGATTCCTGAAGAAACCCTTGATGAAATCAGGAAGATCTTCGAGGTCAGCGGAGGCATGGATCGTTTCAGCAGTATTGAAAAACATTCAGAAATGAAGGCCCGGGAAATGGGACTTGCTTTCGATGGAACAAATGATTGTGAGTATTTCTCACATGTTTATAAAACGAATAAGAAAGATCATCAGCAATGAAAAAGGAAGGTAAGGAGCAGCTTTGGAAGGACTACCAGAAAGAAATTGCGGATGACCGTTATTTCTACGTGAGGTCCTGTGTCCGGCAGAATTTCTTTCCCGGTTCTGAAACGGCTTTTCTGAAGATTCTTCAGGAGGAACTGGGAAAGGATGTATATGAGCATCCCTGTCACACCACCTGTACGGGGATAGGCTATCACGCTGATGTTGTCCCTTTTGATACAGCTATGACGGTGGTTGCCCGTCAGTTTGCGATCATGACGGAAAGCGGATACCACAACCTGGTTCCTTCATGTATTACTTCCTTTGGTCTGTACACGGAAATACTGGAAACATGGAAGCATTTTCCTGAAGTGGAAGCCCGGGTGCGGGAGTATCTGTACAAGGCTACAAAGCGTGACTTTCGTGTGCCGGAAAATCTGGCGCATGCCAGTGATGTGATTTATAAGTTCCGCAGTGAAATTGCCGCCAAAGGGAAGTTCCGGCTTGTTCACCATGAAACCGGCCGTCCGCTGAAGGTGGTGGAACATATCGGTTGTCATTATGCCAAGATGTTCCCCGACAAGGGCGTTGGCGGAGCAGAATATCCCTATGTGCTCACGGGGATGATTGAGGAGTGGGGAGGTGAAGTGGTGGATTATCCTGAACGCCGTCACTGCTGTGGCTTCGGCTTCAGACAGTATCTGGTTCAGGCCAACCGCGGGTATTCCATGTCGTGCAGCCACAAAAAGTTTGAATCCATGGAGCCTTATGCTCCGGATCTGATTTTAACCAACTGTCCGGGCTGCCCGATGTTTCTCGACCGGTGGCAGTATGCCATCAGTGAAATGGAAGGAAAGACTTACGGAGGCGATGGTCAGGGTATCCCCGTGTTTACTTATGAGGAATTGGCGGGTCTGGTTCTGGGCTATAATCCGTGGGATCTGGGTTTGCAGATGCACCAGGTAGCCTGTGAACCGGTGCTTGATAAAATGGGTATTCCGTATGATGCGGCTGCCAAGTACCTGGATAAGCACGGACACAGCCTGGGACAGCCTTTACAGCCACAAAAGCTGAAAGTTTAATTTATGAATACAAGGAAAAGAGTTGTTGTGATCGGAGGCGGAATTGCCGGAATGGAGTCCTCGGCCCACCTGGCTGCCATGGATTATGAGGTCACCCTGCTGGAAAAGGACAGCAGACTGGGCGGGAAGCTTCTGAAGTGGGAACGTCTGTTCCCGACCATGCGGCTGGGCTCTGAAGTACTGGCTTTTCTGAACCAGGGTGTTGAGAAACATGTGGCAGTGCATTGCAATACTGAGATAACGGAGATTCACCGCAAAGCTGCTGCATTTCACATCCACACTGCTACCGGCAGAACCTATGAGGCAGATGCCGTACTGGTCACCACAGGATATGATTTGTTTGATGCCCGGAAAAAGGAAGAATACGGTTACGGGATCTATGAGAATGTGATCACTTCTGCTGAACTGGAAGCTATGTTTGCCGAAGGGAAACCCTTGCATACTGCGGATGGCCGTATTCCGAAGCGCATGGGCTTCATTCACTGTGTGGGCTCACGCGATGAAAAGGTCGGCAATGTCTATTGTTCAAAGGTGTGTTGTGTCACGGCTGTGAAGCAGGCCATTGAGGTGAAAGAGAAGCATCCTGAAACGGATATTTATTGTTTCTATATGGATCTCAGGATGTACGGGATGCATTTCGAGGCAATGTACAAGCAGGCCCAGGAAAAGTACGGGATCAATTTTATTCGTGGGCGCTTGTCAGAGGCCTGCGAAAATATTGATCACAGCGTCCTGCTGAAAGCAGAGGATACCCTGTCGGGTCGTCCCCTGAAGATGAGTGTGGACCTGCTCGTCCTGATGGTCGGCTTTATTCCTTCAGAGGGGACGAAAGCCGTCGGAAAAATGCTCGGACTGGAATTCGGGGTCAACCGTTTTTTCAAAACCTGTGATCAGCATACCCTCACCAATGTGTCGAATGTTCCCGGGGTATTCTTCGCCGGGGCCTGCACCGCACCCAAAACCATCACCAATTCCATTACGGATGCGCGTGCAGCGGCAGCAACCATTGCGACCTACCTGGAGGGCAAAGCCATTTCGGCACGTACCATTGAGAACCAAAAATAGTGACCATGCCCGATTTCGGATTTAAGCTTCAGAAGGACAGGCAGATTGACTTCGATGCCAATGACCGCAGTGCCACACGAGCGATCATTGAGACTGAACCCACCTTTCGGCTGTGTATTGCCTGCGGTACCTGTACTGCATGCTGTTCGGCAGGCAACTTCACGGATTTCTCCCTGCGACGGATGATCACAGGCCTGAAAAGAGGCAATTATGAAGGCGTCCGGGCCATGGCGGATCAGTGCATGCTCTGCGGCAAATGCCAGATGCTCTGTCCGCGCGGTGTAAGCACGAGGAAACTGGTCCTGGCCATTCGTAAACATATCAGATAGAAACGGGCACGCCCGCAAACAGAAAGTGAAGATGTACGACCCATTTGTAATACCGTTTTCTGCCGGACTGGCCTTCCTCGTCCTCTATATCATTATCCGTTTCGGGATGTGGATCTTTACATTGCCCCGAAAAGATATCCTGAAATTCTTCCGCGGGCTTTTCAGTTACCGTTTATTCACTGCCCTTTGGGAAATGTTCCGCGAGGGTCTTCTGCACCGCAGGATGTACCTCGTGAACCCCTTACTGGGCTTCATGCACATGAGCTTTGCTTTCGGCTGGTTCATGCTCATCGTGATGGGTAACCTGGAAACCCGCATCATCAGCGGTTCTGATTTCAATCCGCCGTATTACCCGATCTTTTTCAAGTACTTCGAACAACAACCCCTGGGATGGAAATACGCGGAGGTCTTCAGTTTCATTATGGATCTGTTGCTGCTGTACGTCCTCAGCGGTCTGCTGCTGGCCCTGGTCAAGCGCTGGCGTTCGCGCATCCTCGGACTGAAGCGGACCACCAGGCAGCGGCCTTTCGACAGGATCGCACTGACGACGCTCTGGCTGATCTTTCCGTTCCGCTTGCTGGCCGAGAGCTTCACATCAGGTTTGTATGGTAACGGCAGCTTTATGACGGGTCCGCTGGGTGATTTCTTCGCTTCTTTTCTTCCCCTTGAACAACTGATGATGCCCGCCTGGTGGGCGTATTCCCTTGCACTGGGATTGTTCTTCGTGGCTGTGCCCTTTTCACGTTATATGCACATCCCGACAGAGCTTCTGCTGATCCTTTACAGGCGCTTCGGAATTCAGCCCGGAAAGCATCCTGACGGATTCACACAGGTTGAAGTCAATGCCTGCCCGCGCTGCGGGGTCTGTATCGATAAATGCCAGCTCAGCATGGCGGCTGACATCCATCACACACAGCCCGTGTATTTCTTTTCGCAGATCCGCAGCAAAACTGTGGAAGAGGATATTGCGCTGAATTGCCTGATGTGCGGGCGTTGTAAAGAGTATTGTCCCGTGGGAATTTACACCGATCAGGTGAGGCTGACCGAAAGAAGCCGGGTGTCGGATACGGAAGCCCGCGATTTCGGCTATGTAAGCATACCTGCCGCGGAAAAGGCAGAGATCGCTTATTTTGCAGGATGCATGACCCACCTGCAGCCCTCGATTCATCGCAGTTTATCGGCGGTTTTTGATGCAGCCGGGCTTTCCTGGACTTTCCTGGACCGCGACGGGAGTATCTGTTGCGGGCGGCCCCTGATGCTGGCCGGAGAGATCCGTTCATCGATGGAACTGGCTGAGAAAAACCGTAAGCTGATCGAAGAGAGCGGAGCCAGGCTTTTGGTGACTTCCTGTCCCATTTGTTACAAAGTCTTCCGTGAAGACTACGGACTCAGCATTCCCGTGATGCACCATTCGCAGTTTCTCCTGCAGCTGGCCAGGGAAAAGAAAATTCGTCCCGGACAGCAGAATACTGAAATCGTGTACCACGATCCCTGCGACCTGGGCCGCGGGTCAGGGGTCTACGACGAACCCCGGCAGCTTTTATCGCTGACTTCAAAACTCACCAGGGTCGTCTGGGAGAAAGAACAAAGTCTTTGCTGCGGAGCCGCGCTGGGGAATTTCAAAACAGACTACGTAACCCGCGAAAAGATCACCCGCCACGCCCTTGAAATGCTCACTGCCGGAAACCCCGACGCCCTGATCACCGCATGCCCTCTGTGCAAAAAAACCTTTGCCAAAAGCTCCGCTGTGCCTGTTTACGATATTGCAGAATGGATTCAGCGTAGTATGGTGAACAACCACAAGTAACAGGTAAGAGGTAATAAGTAAGAGGTAAGTTGACAGGGAG
>CALGYY010000021.1 GCA_937934705.1 uncultured Bacteroidota bacterium | reverse complement strand
CCAACTGCCTGTCTGGTGTCAACTCATGCATCCTTATCGTGACGATCTGGACGGCCAGGATCTCAATGATTTCAGGGATCCCGAAGGAAAAGCACTCTTTGTTGAAATGGTGGATGTGGTAAAAAAAGACGGATCAGGATATGTGTATTATATGTGGCAATGGATGGATGACTCCAGCCGGATTGTTCCGAAGATATCATATGTTGCTGAGTTCAAACCCTGGGGGTGGGTGATTGGTACAGGCGTATATATTGAAGATATACGCACCGAAATTGCCGCTGTCATCCGGCGCCTTTTGATGATCTCCCTGGGCATTTCATTGATCATGGCTCTTCTCCTGTTTATGATCGTCAGGAACAACCTTAAGGCAGAACGCAAGCGGAGCCGTGCAGAAGATGAGCTGAAGGATTCAAGGGAAAGATACAAGGCGCTCGTAGAGGCTTCAGATGAAGGAACCCTGATGATACTGAACGGGAAATGTGTGTACGCCAATGAGCATGCGAAGAATATTTTTGCAATTGATGAATTCGGGACGATCCCTGAAGATCTGCGGGGATTGATCCATCCCTCCTGCAGCGGGGACATGCAGAGAATCCGCCCATTGCATCTCAGCGGAGAAAACAGCATGCAGCTTGAAACGCTCTTATCGGGAGCGGGGGGCAAAGCTATTCCGGCATTGCTCTCAGTTTCGGGGATTGATATCAACGGTGAGCGGGGTCTGATTATGATCATCAAGGACCTCCGCAGGGATAAAGGCCCGGGTGACCTGGGCAGTCAGCATTCAAATCCCGTATGGTTGCTGGCAGAGAACCTCGGGTACGGAGCGTTCAGAGCACATGCCGGACGCAAGGGAAGGTTTATCAAGGCCAACCAGCATGCCGCCCGCATACTTGGCTTTCCGGATAAAGAAGAAATGCTGCAGTATAACATTCTGGACCTGGTGGAAGATCAGGAGGAAAGAATGAACTTTCTGAGGGTGTTGTCAAAAAATGGTTCGGTCAGGGACTTCAGGATGCACATCCGGCGGGCTGACGGAACCTATGCTGAGATCCTGGTAACTGCAACACTGATCCACGATGAAAGCTCCGGGATGACTTATTCAGAAGGATTTTTTGAAGACAGAACCGAACAACTGATCAGGGAGAACCAGCAAAACAAAGTGGTGAACGATGTGCTGGCCCTGGCCAGACTGGATGCAGCGCCGGTGCAGTCCATTATGAAACCGGTGCTATCAAGCCCTGAAAGCACAAGACTTGCCGATGGTATCAGCCTGATGAACACTTACGGAAGGTCCTGCCTGCTGGTCAGGGGAGATGGTGAGACCTTCATCGGAATGTTAACGGATGAAATGATCCGCCGGTATTATCTTCAATGGGTTTCCCAGGAAAAACTCACACTGGGATCCTGCGTCCAGACACCCTTACCTCACGTATTGCCACAGACCCCCATCCACGATGCCTGGGCCGTTTTGAGGAAAGCGGGGAGCGGAGCTGTCGTACTGAAGCAGGCCGATGGAAAAGTAATCGGTGTTGCGGAAGCAGATGACTTCATTTCTATGGGCATGAACCCGGTGAACACCCTGTATTCTTCGATACAAGGGGCAGACACTCTCAATGGGCTGATCAGCGCAGGGCAAATGCTCCCGCACTATGTCAGGGTATTGATTCAGAGCGGAGCACGGATATCTGCCATAACACAACTCACCACTACTGTATCTGACGAGATCAGCTTCCGCCTGATTGAAATCGTTCAGAACGAACTCGGACCGCCTCCTGCAAAATTCGCCTGGGTGTGCATGGGCAGCCAGGGGCGCGGCGAACAAACGCTGGTCACCGATCAGGATAACGCCATCATTTATGAGGATGTGGCGGACGAAAAAGAAGCTGAAGTGAATCAATACTTCCTTTCATTCGGCCAGAAGATGAATCAACTGCTGGCACAAACCGGCTATGAATTATGCAAAGGCGGGATCATGGCCGGGAACCCCAGGTGGACACAATCACTAAGCAAGTGGCAAAGATACTTCCGCGAATGGATCACCACACCGGAGCCTCAAAACCTGCTGGAGTCAAGCATCTTTTTCGATTTCCGCTGTGTATCCGGAGACAGCACACTGACTGAAAGACTGAGGGCGGATATCTTCCAGACCATGACCGTAAATCCGGCCTTCTACGGCCATATGGCCAAAGTATGCACGAATTACAAAATCCCCCTGGGAATGTTCGGGAAGATCCAGACCGAAAGCAAGGAAAACCAGGAAAACAGCATCAACATCAAGAACGCCATCAGGGTCATCGTTAGCATGGTGAGGCTTTACGCCATGCAGCAGAAAAGCGAATACATCGGAACCGGCGATCGCCTGCTTGATCTTTTTGCCAAAAATGTAATTTCTAGCGCGCTTTATGCGGATCTGGCCTACTCTTACGAATATTTTTCCATGCTGCAGTTCCGCAACCAGGTCCGTCAGTTCACCGAAATGAAAACCATGGACCACTATTTAGATCTTGCAGTATTACCAGGTATAGAAACAGAAATGCTGAAAGCCGCATTTGCCAAACTGGGCACCTTTCAGTCAAAGATGAAATTTGATTTCGGGATCGGAAGCAACTAAAATCAGTTCTGATTGAGGAAAATCATTACAGGCCTTTCAGTGAAAAGTTCCGGACACTGACCATTAGTTGTGCAGATAGGATGATTTTCTGCGGCATCGGGTTCTCTGATACCGCAGATGAGTTTCGGCGAAAAATACTTATACTTGTGCAAATTAATCCCTCCGAATAATGAATTATTTCTGGATTGCCCTGATTATTGCCGGGCTTATTGCACTGGTAGCCCTCATTGAGTTTTTCAATACCCGCTGCCCCGCCTGCGGGAAATTCAGAGCCAGACAAATCATACGTTCACAAACCAACTATACTTCCTACGACAAGGATTACAAGCGAACACGCAGCACGCGTTTCTGTAAGTGCCGTTTTTGCGGACACGAGTGGACGCAAAGGCATACATCCTCGCGCAGGCGTTAAGATTTTCGCTTCCTGGTTATATAGTCAGGTCTGACCCTGTATGGGTTTTGCCACGAGTATACTGCTTGCATCAGAAGACTGTCCTTCGGGTCAATTCGCGACCGGAATGTCTGCCAAATCCTTTCAGGTAAGAGGAAATAACTGACCCCCAACGGATGGATGCTGTCCATGGCGCTGCTATCGAGATGCATTGCAAATTGCGGGTATTCCACCTTGCTGCTGATGCGCATCATGGTCCCTGTATCCATTCCGGGCTCAGGTTGCCAGGGCATGGCATCTATCTGCTGCGTGTAGGTGAAGAACTCCGCCAATCCTTTGTGAGCAATCACCAGTGTGGTATTTTTGTATACCGGCAGATAACGCATGCTGTTTTCGCTCACCGCCTGATAAAGTTTATACGGCGGGTCAAACAACGCCGGTCGGTATGCCTGCCAGCTGAATGCTGAGCCTGCAAGAAAAATCACTGACAGCAGCACGAGCAATTTCTGCCTCATGAGTGCCCTCGCCAAAGGCAGAAAAATGGGCGCGAGAACAAAAAAACTCAGGGTCAGTCTGAGTGCAGGGCCATCCGCATTGAACATCAGAAAAGGAAAAAGCAATACCACTCCCATCAAAAGAAAGATGAGAGCCATCCTCCGCGATTCTCTCATTTCCTGATCAAAAAAGACCGCAAAACACAAGATCCAAACGATGATCCCGGCTGCCAGCATAATATACCAGGACCAGTGCAGGTGCTCAAACCCGTAAAAAAGAATCAGTGACCATGGAGCGAAGCCCGGAATAAGGCGAAACTCATGATTGAAACGGTTCAGGTCGGCCAGATGCAATACACCGGGCAGGAAGCAGACTGCAATCAGTGACAAACCCGTTGTAATAAGCAGGTAAATCCAGTAGCGTTTCTGCGCTAGTTGGATAAGCAGGGCGATTCCCGCCAGCACCCCGCAGATCCTGTGCGTGATCAGGGTAGCCAGAAAAAGAGGGAGAATAATAAACCAGCGATTGCGCGGGACTGCGACAAGCATGGCGATCAGCAGTACCATGCCGGTAAAATTCTTCAGGAACTGGGCATCCATAAAAACCGCAACAGGATTGAAAAGCCCGAAGAGTGCAATGCATATTCCGGCCAGGAGCGCATAGCGTGGGCACCACTGTTTTCCTGCAAAATACAGCACAAGCGCATAACAGGCATATATGAAGGATGCGCAGAGTTTGTAAGCCAACACACCATTTCCGCTCACCCATCTGAATAGGAGCAGGAGAGGATATACCAGTGAGTAATCGCTGCTGTGCATCCGGCCTTCTGTGATGAGCGACTCGACCTGCACAAGGTAGAAATAGGCATCCCAGCCGTTGGCATAAGGTGTCTGACCAAGTATCAGCCACATCCTGATCCCGCCCAGAATAAAAAGGACAGAGGGGATGAACAGTAAAAAGAGGCGTTTTCTGATCCTGATGGGCTGCAATTTACTTCAGATGAATCTTGTCGACAAATTTCTCTCCCCGGATAAGCGCCGGTGTAATGGTGAGCACATCGCTGAAAATGGTGACCTGGTCCGACTTCTTGTTGCCTTTATAGGCACCATAACCCTGACTCAGCATCCGTCTTTTCCCGAAGATCTTTATCCGGGCCTCTTTCTGGTCCGCGCTGACCAGTTCCCAGTTGCCATCATACACCACCTGCACAGCATTGTAATCCACATCATCGAGATGTTCATCCGTCCAGATCACAAAACTCTGGTTTGATCGAAGGATAATGGATGATTTTGTGATGATGTTCCAGTTCCCGGCTGTCGTTCTGGATTCAAAATACCAACGGTCAACAATCTGGCTGAGTACACTTGACTTCACCTTGTCCATGAGGGCCGCCTTGCGTTTCTCCGGGCCGTCGGTTTGCAATTGCGTCCAGCCATAGGGTGTGTATAATTGCATCTCACTGATAACAAGATCTTTATAACTCGATCCGGGATAAACATCGAGAATTTCAAACTGAAAATCTTTGGCTGGTACCGGCTGTTTCAGCGTGATTTCTGCCACCTTCATCTCATCAGTCAGGTTGTATTCCGCTTTGTTACCCTCAGAACCAAAGGAGAAGGTTTTCACCCTGGCATTTTTGTTATAATGGGCATCTGAGCGGTGAAATCCGTTCCATATCCTGATTTTGCTGATGGTGATTTCTTTGTCGAAAGTAAAACTGAGCTTCTCTCCCGTACCCGGACTGTCAGGATTACCTTCTGCCCAGCCGAAGTCGATCCGGGAATCAAACAGAAAATCAGGAGTATATGCTTCTTCCGGTTTCAGTACAGAACTTGCGGTCATTTTCCCTTTCAACACTTTGGGGGGCATGACGTTGATTTTCTTACCCTCCTTATCTTTGAAGACGATCTCGCTGATTCCCAGGGGAAGTTTTGATTTGAAAGTACTTACTGTATAATCCACTTCATCTTCCTCGATTCGGTTTTTTGTGCTTACAATGCCTTCCGCACTGCTGATTTTTAAGTAAACAGAGTTCACCGGTTCTTTAAAATCTTTGAAAACAGCACTTTCGGGACTAAGTGAACCCATTTTGGCTCCGTTGACGAATACTTCTATGCTGAGGATCTTACCCAGAGAGGCACCTTCCTGAAACTGAAGTTCCATGCTGCCGATGCCGTCAAAAGCATCAAAATAGAGCATCACGCCCTCATCTGGTCCGGCTCCCGGCATGGTGGCCCAATAGCCATCGGCATTATCGAAAAGCATAGCCGGGGCAAAGCTGTCGAAGGGAGTATTGGTGGAGGTGGCATAGAGTCCTGTGAGGAAAACCGCATCTTCAGGTATGCTGATGACCACTTCTTCTTTTATGCTATCCGTGTTATCAGGGTCATTATCGGTACCGGAGCCTCCGCAGGACAGAAGCAAGAAGCTTAACGAAAGGGCGATGCCCGGGAGCATGAGCGTGTTTTTTTTCATTTTGTCTGGTCTTATGGGTAATGTGTCAAAATTAGGAATAATTGGTTTCAGCACTTAATCACGAAACAAAATAAAAGTGCGGCCTTCCATGCTTCAGGTGAATCGGGATTATTGTGTCACAGAAAATCAGATTATCAGCCATTTAGACTGCTAAAGAAAAAATGTCGCTTCTGCACATACGGCATATGGTACAGAATGACGGAGACATGGGACAAATTAAGTTTGGAGACTGGATTAATTTTCATAATTTTGCGCCCGATTATGGCGAAACAAACCACTATTCAATCCCCTGTCAGTATTTCTGGAGTGGGATTACATTCCGGGACCAGTGTTACCCTCACATTTAAACCTGCTCCGGCCAATCACGGAATCAAATTCAAGAGGATAGATCTGGAGGGTCAGCCTGTTGTTGAGGCCGATCTGGATCATGTGGTCGACACTTCCCGCGGAACCAGTATCGAAAAGAATGGTGCAAAAATCTGCACTATTGAGCACTCCCTGGCTGCTTTATTCGGTTTATCCATCGACAATGTCCTCATGGAGATCGACGGGAGTGAAACTCCGATCATCGACGGCAGTTCCCGCCCATTTGTGGAAGTGCTGCGAAAAGCGGGCATACAGGAACTGGATGCTGAGCGCAGATACCTGGAGATTGATGAGAACATCAGTTTTGAAGACGGTGAACGCAAGGTAGAGATGATCGCCATCCCGGCCAGGGATTTCCGGATCTCGGCCATGATCGATTATGAGTCGAGGGTACTGGGCACCCAGAATGCAAGCCTTGACGCTGTCGGGGATTTCGCAGAGGAAATAGCACCCTGCAGGACCTTTGTTTTTTTGCATGAGCTTGAATATCTTCTTAATAACGACCTCATCAAGGGGGGAGATCTGAACAATGCCATCGTTTTTGTGAACCGGGTAATTTCTCAGGAAGAACTGGATCATCTGGCAGGAATCTTCAAAAAGCCTAAGGTTCAGGTGTTGCAGGAAGGGATTCTCAACAACCTTGAGTTGAATTTCCCGAATGAACCGGCACGGCACAAGCTGTTGGACATTGTGGGGGACCTTGCTCTGCTGGGGGCCCCTTTGCGGGCGCATATCATCGCGCACCGGCCGGGTCATTATTCCAATATTGAATTCGCTAAAAAGATCAGGGCTGCCATAAAAAAGAAGGGGCATCACCCCGTTCCTGTTTTTGATCTGGACAAGCCGCCTTTGTATGATATTAACGCCATCAAGAAGATTCTGCCGCACCGGCCGCCTTTTCTGCTGATCGACAAGATCCTGGAAATGACAGACGAGCGTATTGTGGGGGTTAAAAATGTAACCATGAACGAGGGTTTCTTCGTGGGGCACTTCCCGGATGAGCCACTGATGCCCGGAGTATTACAGATTGAAGCCATGGCGCAATGCGGAGGCATATTTGCGATGAGTCCTTACCCGGACCCGGAAAACTACATCACTTATTTCTTAAAGATTGAAAACGCCCGTTTCAAAAACAAAGTAGTTCCCGGCGATACCATCATCTTCGATATTGTCCTGCTGGCCCCTATCCGAAGAGGCATCTGCCAGATGAAAGGAACAGCTTACGTGAATGGAAAAGTGGTGATGGAAGCTGAACTTCTTGCCCAAATCTCTAAAAAGCCTAATCTATGATCCAGCCTCTTGCTTACATACATCCACAGGCAAAGATTGCGAATAACGTGGTGATTGAACCCTACGTTACCATTCACAAGAATGTGGAGATCGGTGAAGGAACCTGGATCGGCTCCAATGTGGTGATCATGGAAGGCGCCCGCATCGGCCGGAACTGCAAGATCTTTCCGGGAGCGGTCATCTCTGCCATTCCGCAGGATCTGAAATTCAACAACGAGGAAACACTCGTCAGAATAGGTGATAACACCACCATCCGCGAATTCTGCACCATCAACAGAGGCACAAAAGCCAATCTTGAAACAGTGATCGGCAATGACTGCCTCCTCATGGCTTATGTTCATGTGGCCCACGACTGCATCATCGGTAACCACGTGATCATGTCCAACTCCTCAGCCCTGGCCGGACACATCAAAGTCGACGACTGGGCCATCATCGGCGGCATGGTCGCCGTTCACCAGTTCGTGAATATCGGGCCCCATGCCTTCATCGCCGGGGGCGGACTGGTCAGAAAAGATGTTCCTCCCTTCACCAAAGCAGCCCGTGAGCCCCTCTCCTATTCGGGCATAAACTCCATCGGACTGCGCCGCCGGGGATTCACAGCAGAAAAGATCAAAGAGATTCAGGACATCTACCGCATCCTCTTTGTCAAGGGTTATAATACCACCCAGGCTCTCCGCTACATTGAGGCTGAAATGCCGGCCACACCTGAAAGGGATGAAATCATTTCATTCATCAACAACTCAAGCCGGGGCATCATGAAAGGCTATTACCGCAACGGGAACGAGCGGTAGTTTTACTAAAGTATTTCAGGATATTCAAAATATACATCCTTCTTTTATAATTTTTTTTATTCTGATGTCATAAGTATAATAATGACACTGGATTGATCTATAGGTCTTTTCCTTCGGATTCACGGGTAATTCTACCTGAACATAAATCAGAAATATTAATAAATGTTAAAATATGAACATTTAACCATATGGTTAATACTGTCGTTTTATTACTTGCTTACTTTTGCAGCGAAAACTTAAAATTTTATCTGAGTATGAGAAAACGATTACTATGTGCTTTGGCGTTCGGAATACTTTTCAGTACCGCCGGACTGGCACAGATCCCCCAGGTAAACAACAGCGGGTTTGAAAACTGGGACAATCTTGGAACAAACGATGTTGAGCCCCAGCAATGGAACTCCTTCATGACCGCGGATGCGAACATTCTGACCATGTTTGGAAAGAAAAAGAGAGTTGACCGATCAACAAAGGTCAGACCCGGCACAGCCGGATCCTATAGTGCCGTGATATGGTCAACATCAGAAGTTGGCATTGTGGCAAACGGTAACCTGACCTGTGGCAAAATCAATATGGGCTCAACTACACCCTCTTCATCGGATAATTACAACTTTACTAAAACCTCAGATATGGCCTTTGCTGAAGCCCTGGGGGGACGTCCTGATTCACTGGTTGTCTGGTTATATTTCAAACCTGTTTCAACAGGAGGGTCTGATGCAGCAAGAATACATGCCGTTATTCACGACACCTATGATGTCCGTGACCCTGCCAATAGCAATTCCCTGCCTCACATCGTCGGTGATGCTGCCCTGAACTTCACCGGGCCAACGAACCAATGGGTCAGAAAATCTATTCCCTTCACTTACTCTGGTCCTGCCACGGATCCCAATTACATTCTCATTTCATTCACAACCAATGCTGTACCGGGAGGTGGAACCGCTGGTGACAGTCTGTACATCGACGACTTTCAGCTCATTTACAACCCGCCGGTAGCAGGTGTTTCCAATACCCCAGCCTGCGGCACAGGCTCAGTCACAGTTACTTCCGACAAATCAGGGACACAAACCTTTGAACTTTGCGATAATTCAGGAAACCCTTTACTGAGCTGGTCAGGGAATGCAACTTCCCATACCTTTAACGGTGTGGCTGACGGGGTTTACCGTGGTCGTGTGACCTGGAACACCCTGGTTTCAGCACTTTCTTCACCCACCACCCTGACCAACACGGCCATCCCCACTGCAGGCGTAAACGCCACACCGGGATGCAACACCGGTTCTGTTACCGTGACCTCAACGGTGAATGCCAACCAGACCTTCTACCTCTGTGATCAATCCGGTGCTACACTTTCTACCTGGGCAGGGGTCGCGGCATCCCATGAGTTTACGGGGCTGATCGACGCCAACTATACCGGAAAAGCAGATAACGGCGGTTGTATGTCGGGCCTGTCTGCACCTGTCACCCTGACCAACGATCTGATGCCCAACGCATTTGCTTCATCTACCCCTGGCTGCGGAAGCGGCAGCGTTTCAGTGATCTCTTCATTGACAGGCACCCAGACATTCTACCTTTGCGATGCAGGCGGCAACGTCCTCCAGTCCTGGACTGGTAATGCCTCCTATTATGAGTTTATCAACCAGGCCAGCGGTGATTATACCGGTTATGTTGTTTCAGGAAGCTGCACCTCTTCTCTGTCTTCAGCTACCACACTCACCAATTCCCCCGGCCCCCTGGCGACCATCGCTTCAACACCCGATTGCGACCTGGGTTCTGTAACCATAACCTCCGATCAGAACACCAATCAGGTCTTCTATCTGTGCGATGTGAACGGTAATATTCTGGACTCCTGGTCAGGAACGGATATTTCTCACACTTTCACCGGGCTGAACAGTGGAGATTATAAAGGCAAGGTGGATATCGCCGGATGCGTATCGGCCCTCTCTGCCACGGAAAGCCTGGCCAATTATATTACCCCTGCCATCCTGTCCCAGCCTGCTGATACGCTCGTATGCGAGAATCTTGACGCTGCATTTGCAGTGACTGACGATGGTAACGCCATCAGCTTCCAATGGCAGGTTAATGCAGGAGGAATCTGGACCGACATCACCGCTGCAGGCAGCAACCCGGTTTACGGCGGCTACACCACTGCTACCCTCAGCCTCAGCGGGGTGATCATGGCAAATGACGGACTATTCTACCGCTGCATCGTCGGGAATACAGGTTGTGATGTGACCTCTGATTCAGCAGAACTGATGGTGGATCTCTGCACTGGTATTGACCAGGAGAATCAGCAGGAAAGCATTCAGGTATTTCCCAACCCGTTCAGCTCAAGCCTGACCATCAGCCTCAGCTCATCAGAATTGTATACTGCAGAAGTCTTCAGTGTTGACGGCAGGAGCATTTTCCGCACAGAGCTTCAGGGCGGTACCCATCTGCTTTCCACCGGCAACTGGCCCCGCGGCGTGTATATGCTGAACATCAGCAGTGAATCTGAACTGCGTACTTTACGCATCGTCAAACAGTAAAGATCACATCTCCCTTGAGAAAACCACCGCCACTCGCGGTGGTTTTCTATTTTTGTAGCCTGAACTCTGAAATATGGATATCCGTCTGGACTCTGTTTCAAAAAAATTCGGCAAGAACTGGATTTTCAAAAAACTAAACCTGAACATAGGATCAGGAGAGCATCTGGCCATTATGGGTGCGAATGCCAGCGGCAAAACAAGTCTTCTCAAGACCATAGGCGGACTGCTGAGTCCAACTGAAGGACACCTCTGCTATCATCATAACAGCAGAACGATCAAACCCGATGAACTCTATCGTTATACTGCATTTGCTGCCCCCTGGATGGATCTTCCGGAGGACTTAACAGTAAAGGAGTTGTATGACTTTTACCTGAAACTGAAAACCTGGCCAGGCACATATGCAGACAGAAACATCCCCGCATCGGCGATGCTGACAGACTCCCTGAACAAAAAGGTGGGAGCACTGTCGTCAGGGAAAAAGCAAAGACTGAAACTCTGCCTGGCTATCGGCTCCACGGCACCTCTCCTGCTGCTCGACGAACCCTGCAGTCACCTTGACCAGCAGGGGAAAGCGTTCTACAGGGAGATGATCGCAGGTTTCACAACAGGCAGAACGGTGATCGTTTGCTCTAATCACGATGAGGATGAAATCTATCACTGTCAAACAAACGTTTTAACAGAATCCTTTCTGCCCGCATGAAAAAACCTCATGCCGGCATGTATAATTTTTTGATAATTATACAATTGATTCGTTTTTTTTTCGCATCTTTGCACCCCTCTTAGAGAGGAAGGTATTTAATCATTATTAACCATTTGTACTTAAATTAGTTAGTATGCCAACTAGAATGAGATTACAACGACAGGGTAAAAAGGGTCGCCCTTTTTATCACATTGTCATTGCGGATGGTCGTGCACCACGTGACGGAAAGTACATTGAACGTCTTGGCACTTACAACCCGCTGACCAACCCGGCCGACATCAACATTGATTTCGACCTGACCCTTAACTGGCTGACGAAAGGCGCAGAACCAAGTGAAACGGTGCGTGCCATCCTCAGTTACAAAGGGGTATTATACAAACATCATCTGATGAAAGGCGTGGCCAAGGGTGCCATGACCGCCGAACAGGCAGAAGCAAAGTTCCAGCAATGGCTCACCGAAAAAGAGAGCAAGGTCAACCAGAAGAAACGCAACGTGGAGCTTGAGGGGAAGAATGATATGAAAAAGCGTTTGGAAGCCGAAGCGGCCATCAACCTGAAAAAATCAGAAGCCATCGCTAAGAAGCTGGCTAAGGCTGCTGAAAAGGAAGCCAACGCTGAGGAGGAAGTCGCCGAAGAAGAAAACACACAGGAACCCAAGGCAGAGGTTGAGGAGCAGACGACAGACACAGCGGAGCCCGCAGACGAGAATACCGGGAATCCTGAAGCCTGAGTGCTCAGACGACTGAACACCCGCCCGCCTCAATAAATGGAAAGCACCGATTGTTACCAGGCCGGCAGTATCGTTAAAATCATCGGATACAAAGGCGATATGATCGCCAGCATCCGCCCCGGCTTTGAATCACTGTTACGAAATAAGGGATCTGTTTTCATTGAAACTGATGAGGAACTGGTCCCTTACTTTTTTGAACTTTTTGAAGAGGAAAGCAAAGGCACCTACCGCATTCGCTTCGAGGATCTGGACAGCAATGATCTTGTAGCGGCATTAATCCGATCCCCGCTCTGGTTTCCGAAAGATTCCGTACCTGAAGATTCCCTGGAGGAAAATTTCCTGCTGGCCATCGAAGGCTATGAAGTATCCGACAGCAAGGCCGGACCTCTGGGTTTTGTCAACGGGATCATTGATTTTCCCGGACACTCAGTGCTCAGCATCAGGGCAGGCAAAAAGGAAGTCCTTCTTCCATTGGAAGGAAATTACATCAGGAAGGTGAACCGCCGGACCAGGCAGATCCTGATTGAAGCCCCGGAAGGGCTGATTGAATCTTATCTTGGATGAAGATTTTCAGGTTTAAGCAGTTTGATATCATCCATGAACATTCGGCCATGAAAGTGGGCACGGATGGCGTTTTACTGGGGGCCCTCACCCGTGTACCCGGGGAAGGTCGCATTTTAGACGTGGGTTGTGGTTGCGGACTCCTTGCCCTCATGCTGGCTCAGAGAAGTACGTCGCAGATCACCGGGATCGATATTGATCAGGCGGGCATCGGCGATGCCCATAAAAATGCAGAATCATGCCTGTGGAAAGAAAGGCTCTGCTTTCTGCATATTTCCCTCCGGGATTTTATAAAAACAGATCCACTACCTTTTGATCTGCTGATCAGCAATCCGCCCTTTTTCAGCCGTTCGCTTCTGTCGCCTGACAACAGGCGGAACCTGGCGAGGCACGACAGACAAATGACACATGAGGATCTGATTAGCGGAGCTGCAATTCTGCTGAGGGATGGCGGTGAGTTGAGTGTAATTCTGCCGGCAGAGGCTGTTTTACATTTCAGGCATACCTGCCGGCAGAACGGACTGGATCTGAAAGATCAGTGGATCATTGCGCCCCGGGAAGGGAAGGCACCCCACCGCAGCATCCTCACCTTTGTTAAAGGAACTGCGTCAGACCTGCATTCCCATGAGCTTTGCATCCGCGATCACGAGGGTCGTTATACTGCTCAATACAGGAAATTGACGGCAGCCTACCACCTGAATCTCTAATTGGAACGAAGTTTGCTTGGCCCCGCGGCCAAATTTAATTCATCAATCAAATTTTCTCACCATGAAAACATTAATGAAAATCTCAGCGCTCAGCCTTATGTTCTTCTTACTTTGTGGCAATGCCTGGTCCCAGAAGGTCTTCTCAGTCGACAGTAAATACGATGCGCAGGTCAAGGTTTACGTGGTCGACAGCAAGTACGACGCCGATCTTTGCGTTTACAAAGTTTCCAGTCAGTATGACACAGATGGCAACCGTGGCTGGTGGTTCTTCGATGACAGCAAGTATGATGCTGACAAAACCATCTACTTTGTTGACAGTAAATACGATGCAGACTTACTGATTTACTTTGTGGATTCGAAATACGACGCTGAATGGCGCAACAGCAGTAAAAAGCACCTGATGTTCTGAGAAACCCTTAAGCATATGACCCCGGGCCGGTTTTTAACCGGTCCGTTTTTTTATGTCTTCTGCTTTTTCTTTTTCGCCGCGGGGAAGAGTACATTGTTCAGGATCAACCTGTATCCCGGTGAGTTGGGGTAAAGGTTCAAGTCGGTCGGGGGATCATATACAAAGTGTTGATAATCTTCCGGATCATGCCCGCCCAGGAAGGTCCACATGCCTTTTCCGAATTCACCATGGATGTATCTGACCTCATCCAGTGCTTTGTTTTCACCCATGACGAGGACATTACTTTTCACGTATTTTTTATTGAAGGCCGTACTCTGACCCATAAATGCGCGTATGATCTGGTCATGATTCTGGCAGAGCATAGTGGGAACAGGGTCCCATTTCGCTGAGAATTCAAAAAGGGTGAAGTAGTCGTTTTTGGGCTCAATTCTTCTGGTGTGCGATACATCAATATTGGAAACCTCATATTCATAAGGGTTTCTGGTAACCGTAAAATCAGTGAAAGCCAGGCACTGGGAATAATCCAGTTTCGACTGAGCGTTGGCGTCGGGAGGGTCACCGTCGAACATTACATCGCAGATATCCACACCATCGGCCGCCAGTGCAATGTCAAAACTGTCGGGGGCAGAACACATGGCGAATAAGTAGCCCCCGCCTGCCAGGAAATCCCTGATCTTTTTTGCAACGGCCAGCTTCAACTGTGAAACTTTAGTGTAACCCAGCTTTCTTGCTGCGGCTTCTGAGGTTCTGACTTCCTCCATATACCAGTCTGTATTTTTGTAACTTGCCCAGAACTTACCATATTGTCCGGTAAAATCTTCATGGTGCATATGCAACCAGTCATACCTGGGAAGTACGCCACTGAGAACCTCTTCGTCATAAACCACATCATATGGAATTTCGGCATAGGTCAGTGCAAGGGTAACGGCATCATCCCACGGGAGGTTATTTTTGGGCGCGTAAACGGCTATTTTCGGGGCCTTCACAAGTTTCACTTCATCCATATTGGCCTCCGGGTCAGCAATCGAGCTGAGGATCTGACCCGACTGGGCATCGGCAATGACTTCAAAGCTGACACCACGGATCACACATTCATCCTGAAATGACTTGGCATACTTTACCATGAAACTTCCGCCCCGGTAATTCAACAGCCAGCTCATCTCAATTTCATAGGTCAGGATCCAGTAGGCCACTCCATATGCTTTCAGGTGGTTTTTCTGGGAAGCATCCATGGGGATCAGAAGATAAGAGGATCTGGCCGGTATGGAGATCAGTAGTATCAGGAAAATAAGAATCAGTTTACGCATAGTCTACCTTGAGTTTTCATTCCACATTGCAGTACCGGGCTGCTCCGGACACGCCGGGGATTCACAAAATTAGTCAATATTTCAACGTCTTCAGCGCCTGAATATTATCTTCGGGCTCATCGAGCCCTCATTCTGAAGCATTCACATATTTTCAAACAGCATAGAATGAATGAATCGGATAATTTTATACATTCTTCTGAAGCAAACAGCAAATAATTCCGTATTTTAGTAGTTTAATTCCTGGACGATCAGTCCGCGTTATTCAGGCACCGCATATGAGTTTATTCAACAGATACTATCGTTTGTTTTTCATCATCATTCTTCTGCAGGCATGTGCAGCAGGGAAAAGCGGTGAAGACAAGCTGATCGGGGAGGCGGGAAAAGTGACTGAAATGGTGAAGTGCCAGGCAGATACTTCCATCACTTTTGCCTTGTATCTTCCATCAGATTACGACAAGAAGAAACAATATCCGGTGATTTTTGCTTTTGATGCCCATGGAAACGGCTCGCGTGCTGTTGAGCTTTTCAGGGCCGATGCTGAACAATACGGTTACATTGTAATCGGCTCGAATAATTCAAAGAACGGATTACCCGCCGATGCCAGTATGAGGATTTGGGAAGTGATGTCCGGCGAAGCCTTCTCAAACCTGTCGATCGACAGGAACCGGGTATACACTGCCGGATTTTCCGGGGGATCCAGGGTGGCCAGTTCCATTGCTATTTATAAAGGCGGCATTGCAGGTGTCATCGGGTGTTCAGCAGGTTTCCCGGCATTGAATCAACCCATTCAATACAAATTTGACTATATCGGATTTGTGGGGAACGAAGACATGAATTACCTTGAGATGCTCACGCTTGACGATGCCCTTGAACAGGCGGGCTATCGTCACCACCTGGTTATCTTCAACGGAACGCATGACTGGCCGCCGGTGAATAACCTCCGTGAAGCCTTCATATGGCTTGAGGTGAATGCCATGAAAGACAAAAAAATCCCGGTGGATACCGTGTGGGTGAATGCCACCTTGAAACACTGGACCTCAGAAGCTGAAAAGCATTTGAGCACAGGTTCCGTTGTTGAAGCCTGGAAGATTTATGATAAAACCATCAGCTTCCTCGAGGGTTTAACCCCCCTTGATCAACAAAAGAACGAATGGAACAAACTCAGGAATTCCGATAAGATACGACAGTCTGAAAACAGGGTTCGCGAAGTACAGCAAACGGAGCTGAGTCTGCAAACCCGTTATGTAAGGGCATTGATGGAGAAAGATCAGAACTGGTGGAAACAGGAAGTTCAAAATTTGAATACCTTATCATTAGAAAGTCCAGAAGCAGATTCCCGCGCCATGTACAAACGGGTACTCGGATACCTGAGCCTGGCATGCTATTCATACTCCAATGGCTACCTGGTATCGGGGGATCTCAATAATGCCGGTCGCTTTATCACCCTCTATGCCATCATCGACCCTGCCAACCCTGAGCACGCCTATATGATGGCCGTCCTGAATGCCCGTCAGGACCATGCGGATGCCGCATTTAATGCCCTTGAGCAGGCTATCGGACTCGGTTTCAACGATCTGAAACGGATCGGGAATGATACGGCTTTCAACGGACTGCGTGAGGATCCGCGCTACAAAGAAAATCTCGATAAAATACAGAAATGAGAACTATAAAGAATATTTTCCGGGGTTTGATCCTGATCATCCTCCTGCTTGAGATTATGGCCTGCGGACCTGCAGGAGACCAACCATTTTTTGAATCAGCGGCAGCCAGCCGCTATCCCGGCCAGGTAATACCGCTGAATCCAGAGCTTTATTCCGACAGCGTGAACGTGAATGTAGATCAGAAAACTGTCACTATCAAAGCGGAATGGAATACTTTTGAAGATACGGTATACCATTGCATCAAGGTTGGTGACCTTAAACTTTTAACGACAGACGATCATGAGGTAACGATCGGACAGGTTACACTCACACCACTGCCCTGTGCGGTGGAGTGGTTTACAGATGACACGGTGATCAGTGAGAAAATACTGATCTCTGCACTGATTGAAGTCAAAAAGGGCGGCACACGCCACAGCTTTGAAGGAAATTTCTGCAGTATTGACGGAAAGGGTAAAATGGAGCTTCTGAAGAGTGAGTAGAAACCATATCAGCGGATCATTCTCACACATTCGGGCTTAATTCTGCACCACATCGTTGATCCGTTTTCAGGAATGTCTTTCAACTGATGATCCGTCAGTTTGACGAAGAGTTTACCTCCGGCATCAAGTTCAATTTCGAAGCCTCCGGGTGTGGGGATTTTATCGATTAGTTTTACTTTCCATGAACCAGGTCCAGCCTCCGCTTCATGCTGAAAAAGGAGGATTCCGTCTTCCGGAATGATGAGTGCTGAAGGGGTTTCAGTGTGGTTAACGGCAAGTTCAATACTAAAATTATTGTCCAGTAAAAAGGAACACGTCCCGTTGCCTGGTGCATGAGTCCTGATCACATTAAAATAGTTTTTAAGGCCGGTGAACTCCGCTACGAACGCATTTGCAGGATGGGTAAATACATGGCCGGGGCTACCCTGCTGAACCAGTTTTCCGTCACCGATCACAGCCAATTCTCCTGCTAATGCATAAGCTTCACGATAATCGTGGGTCACATGCAATATGGTTTGCCCCTCGCGGTGCAAGCGTCTGAGCAATGCCCTCATGTCTCTCTGTAAAGACGCGTCCAGCGAGATGAGGGGTTCATCAAGCAGGAGAATTGACGGCTCCATGGCCAGCACCCTCGCGAGGGCGACACGCTTGGCTTCCCCGCCTGACAATCCGGAAGGATAACGGTCAAGCAGGGGCACAAGCTCCAGTTTCTCTGCCCACTTCTTCAGACGCAGATCTGCATTTTTTCTTTCAATCCCCAGCCGGTGCATGGCGTATGCAATGTTTCTTTTTACGGTAAAGTGGGGAAAGAGTTGGTTATCCTGAAACAAAAGTCCGAATCCCCTTTTGTTCGCCGGGGTCAGCGTCAGGTCTGTTCCTTTCCACAGTATGCGACCACTGTCCGGCATCTTCAGCCCAGCCATCAGTTCAAGTAAGACGGATTTTCCGGCGCCCGATCTTCCCGCGAGGCAAAAATAGCTTCCCTGTTCAATCCTGAGTTGAACAGGTCCCAGCCTGAAGGCTCCCAGCTTCTTCGATATATCAATCAGTTCAAGCATGTTTACGCGGGACCAGTAAGCGTAGTAAAATAAAGAACAACAGAGATACGACCACAAAGACCACCGCCACGGGTCGCGCGTACGACAGCCCGAAAGCGCCAAAGCGTTCAAAGATCAGGACCGGAGTGATCATGGGATGGTAAGCGACGATGACGACCGCTCCGAACTCGCTCATTCCCCTGGCAAACATCATGATCAAACCCGAAAGAATGTGTCTCCACGCCAGTGGCAGAGAGATCGTAAAGAACACCCGCAGAGGCGAAGCTCCCAGACTGAGTGCGGTTTGTTCCATACGTACCGGGACAGCTGAAAAGCCATCCCGTGCCGCATTGATCAGGAAAGGAACGCTGACAAATGCCATGGCGATGGCGATGCCCGCAGGGTTGCCGACCAGATCCAGTCCCAGCGCGGACGCCGCCTGTCCGGGAATACTATTTCGGGAAATCATCCCCAATACGGCAATACCGGCTGCTGAATGCGGGATGACCACCGGAAGGTCAATGATACCGGCGACCAGTCTTTTCAGTATGAAATCCTTCCGGGCCAGAAGATATGCCAGTGGGATGGCGCCCAGTGCGGCAACCAGAGTCGCCGCCATGGCAGTCAGAAGGGTCAGCTCAATTGAATCTCTCACTACTTCATCTTTCGTCGTCTCAAAAACATCTTTGAGGGGTGTTGAGAAAAACATCCCGGCCAGGGGAGCCACTACAAACAGCAGCAGCAGACCGCCGAGGACAACGAGTCCCAGCTGAAAATATGAAATGCGGTGAGATATTCTCATATCCGGATTAAACAATATTCCAGCTCATCATTTCCAGACAGCATAGCGGATCTCCGTCAATGCTTTAACGGCACGATCGCTGAAGAAATCCATGGCCGGATAAACGCGGAAAATTCCGTCTTCTTTCTCATCCGGCCGGCTGATCAGCAGAAGTTCCGACTGATCGTTCCGGTTCATAACCTCGCTGTAAGTGTAAACTGATCGGTAACCATCATCGGCAACGACTACGAAAATGCCTCGTTGCAGGTTCTCGGCGCTCAACGGAAAGTACTTTGCTAAAAGTTCTTTGATCATGACTCCTTTAAAAGGTATGGTGGAGTGTATTCCCCGTCCGCGTCCGTAGAAAATGGCCGGATAATTCTGGGTGGTCAGACCCTCAGGCTCTTTGGCCACGGTCTCGAGCGTTTTCCCGTCGGCCAGAATTTTAAACTCAGGACTGTATAGCGGACTCTTTCCCTTCTCTGCAGGAATATCTTCCGGCCAGCTGAATACTCTGATAAATTCCGGGTTGCTGATATTTCTTGCAGTAATGAGATCCGAAGCCACGATCAGACGGGTCTGCTCAGGCAGGGTCCACAGCTCTTTGGTCTTGCTTGGTACGATGCGCATGACCTCCGTAGCAATAATGATTTCATGCCTGTGTATCGGATAATAGATCTCCCCCCAGCTGAGAACCACTTTTTCGCCTTTGGCATTCGAGATCTCCACGAATAGATCGATAATGGGGGCAAATGCCTCCTCATTTTTCTTTTTCAGGATGAATGTGTTCAGAATATCATACAGAGAATAACCATCATAGCGGAACGCGCCCGTAAAAGAGTCGGCCGGCGTTTTAAGAATGGTTTCCTTGACGATCACACTTCTTTTGGGCAGCTTTGTGATATCCACTTCGGCCGCTGCTTCTATCTCTCCCTGAACCGAAACGCTGGTCTTACCTTCAAGCCGGTGGGTTTCCGCATCGTCGTAGAAATCATTGGTGAGTCCGGCTGTATCCCCTGCCGAAAGCGGAAGGTTAGTCCGGGTGTCTGCATCTTTTACAGCATTCTGGCTGCAGGCCAGCCAAAATAAAGCGGCGATCACGCCCAAAGCAATCATCATTCGTTTCATAATTCTTATTTTATTTTGTATTAAATATATTTCCAAGATTTGCAACTATTTTTCCCATGATCATCCTTCCCGGGGATTTATATCCCCTGGAGTTGATGTATATATGATTAAACAGATTATCGATGTCAATACTGAGCGCCAATGGCCCGAAATCTTTTGAGATCCGGAAATCTGCGATCCAGTAGGCCGGGTAGCGGTCGGTGAGGAGGTACACCTGGTCAACGGAGTTGTCGTCGAGTATCCATCTGCGGCCGGTATACTTCAATGTTAAAGCAGCATCAAAAAAATCACAGGTAAAAAACAGGCCCGACCCGATCTGGTGCATGGGATTATTGGGCAGAAACTTCCCGCTAAGGTCGCGGTCGGCCGGCGTTTCTGCAACGAAACGACTGATAGTCGAATGATTGAAGGAATACTGCGCATTGATTTTCAGATAACGCCCGGTATTCATACCGAGGTCGAGTTCAAGTCCGTAAACGGATACCCTGCTGATATTATCGACGCGGTAAATGGGAGCAATAGTATAACCCATATTGACGGAATCGCCGGTTGAAAGCAGGTACATGAAGTCATAACCGGCCGAATAATATGCAGAAAACTCCATTCTGAAGATCCGCAGGAAGGTTTGGTCGATGCCTGCTTCAACATTATAGAGGTGTTCTGGTCTGATCACAGGATTGGCCACCCTGAAGCCATAGCGCGTCTGATCTGAACGGCAGAGGTCGTCGAGCACGGGGGCCCGGAAACCTTTGGCCAGCGACAGGTAAAGACGGGTTTGCTCAGCGGGTGTATATTGCAGCGAAAGTTTGGGATTGAGCGCTGTCCATCCCGAAGAGGGGACTGAGTCGAACCGGAAATCTGTGAGGTATTCCACGGAATATGAAGGCTGCTCAATTCCGAATGCGGCATCGTGGAACACAGCGCCATCAAACCTGAGGCCCAGCACGAGGGTCCATTTTGATCTTCCGAAGGTTAAACGATCCTGAATGAAAAAAGCATAACTGTCCATGATACCCCGGTTCGTGATCAGGTCAGTCGATGTATAATAAATATCCTTCCCGTGAACCATCCCCCTCCTGCCTTCCAGGCCGAACGTGAGTTCGTTCTTTTTTCCGGCCTTAACTTCTGTCCAGAATCTCAAACCATAATCTTCCCTTCGTGCATCAACCTCATAGAGGGTGTAGGCCCCGTCGGAAAAATATTCGTTTAGCCTGAAGTATCGCTCATTCAGGCCGAAAAGGTTGGTATAAAATCTCCATTGACCTTTGGACCCTTTGTACTTGATAAAAGCCTGATAGGTGTCGCGGTCGGTGTTGGACCCCACCTCTTCATAAACCTGCGTTCCCCTTCCCCGTATGTCATCATAAAAACTGAAGGAAACCTCGATGGCGTGATTTTCATGAAAACGGCTTCCGATCAACCCGCCCAGAAAGAATTCTTTCAGAAAAACCGGTACGACGATGGAATCATTTTCCCTGATGATTTCGTCGGGGGTGTTGATATAACCATCACTGATGCGCCTGTGGGCAAATACTTTCCAGTACATGAGCCCCCTGGCGAAGGTCCCGTTGAGGTCGCCTTTCAGCTCCAGCGTGCGGTAAGTGCCGGAGGAGATACTGACCTTGCCCCCGAGTTTCTTCTCGGGAATTTTGGAAATCAGGTTAATGACACCGCCCATGGCATTGGATCCGAAAAGGGCCGAAGCAGGACCTTTAATGACTTCTATACGTTCGATCTGATCCTTATCGATCAGATTCCAGTTGACCGATCCGCCGTCGCTCTTGTTAAGCGGGATACCATCGAGTACAACCAGGGTCCCGGATTGCGAGCCGGCACCCAGGCCTCTGAGGCTGACCGAAGATGAGGAAGAAAAAATACCGAACTCATTGTTGACCGTCAGGCCGGAAACGGAAGAAAGTAATTTACTAACGGATAATGCCGGCATCTGCTTAATGGCCTCATCTTCCAGAATGGTATTACGAACCGGAAGAGCGATGATCTCATAACGCTGACCCGCTCCCCCCTCGATGACGACTTCTCCCATCTGTACAGTCACCGCTTTGAGTACGACGTCCGGCAGAAGCAGGGTACCGGAAGTCAGGCTGCAGGAAAGTTTTTCAGTACGAAATCCGACGGAGCTGATCTCAAGCTGATAATCACCCGGCTGAAGCCTTTCCAGACGAAAGCCCCCATCCTCCCCGGTGGTCGTTCCCCGCCCGCTTCCCTGAATTTTCACGGCAACATGCGACAGCGGAGAACCTGCAGTGTCAGTAACACGGCCCGAAATCACAGACTGTGCATATCCCCTGCAAAGAAACAACAGAAAAACTACAACGGTGATGAGTCCTGCGCGCATAAAAAAAGACTGTCAGCACCCGTGGGCGCCGACAGTCCATCATTTTTCCGATAATTACTGAACAATAATTTTCCTGCCGGCAGTCTCCCCGCTATTGGTATAAGTGACCCTTACGAAATAAAGGCCCGCCGGTACCGAGCTCACATCAATACCTGTTTGACTGGTACGGATCTGCTGATTGATGATGCGGTTTCCCATCATATCATACATTTCGATACGAGACATGTCGTCTTCAGATTCAAACCAGAGCATATCTGAAACGGGATTGGGATAAACGCTCAGCTTGTTCTCATAAATCACAGTGCTGACACCAACAGAATTATCGCCGGTTACAATGATGTCGTCAATTTTTGAAATTCCGGTTGACAGAACCGCCGATCCTGAGACGCTCTCGTCTGACACCATGATCCAGCGGATGTAGAGTGATGTGGTTCCGGGAAAGTCCATGGTTGACGGGAGACTGCGGCCGTTGACCACGCCGGTGGTCCAGTCGTTTCCAACAACAACTGTATCCCCGGCAATGTCTTCCCAGGGCTGTCCGCTCTTCTGGCACTGCAGTTTCCAGTACTTCGGGCCCGGGTTCGCGCCACCGCCTCTTTGTTTGGAATAAACCTTCATATTGCTGAAACCGTCAGCTTTGAATTTGATGGACCAGTACTTTACATTGGCGCCGGCATCCCACTCTGTAGCTGTTGCGGCATAATCGGTAGCCCCGTTGGTGTAAGACAGGGTACGTGTATTACCGGCGGTGTCCTCTGCACGGATGTCGTAGGTCAGGTTCTGAGGCAAACCAAAATCTGCATTGAACTCTGTGTCGGTTGTGTCCGCAAAATTGAAACCGGTGATGGTGTCCTGCTGGGCATTGACCAGCAGACATGCTGTAAACACAGCGAGAATGGTCAGGTAAATCTTCTTCATAAATATAATTTTAAATTAATTAATATGGTTTATTACATTTGCAGCTTAAGGGAAAATGTTATGGTTCCGCTTTCTTCAAGGTCGGCCTGTTCAACGAGGATGATCCCCTTTTTTCCTGATGCGGTCTGCAAAGGGATCAGGGTTCCTGCTATTGCCCACTTATACTTCTTCTTTCCCCACACATCGTCATAGGATACAATCAGCAGGCTGTCGTTATGCGCCTGATTAAAAAGCTCTTCTGTGAGTCCGTTTTCAACACGGATATCGTATTTGGTATAGTTCCGTGTAGTCCAGGAAGTCAGTGCAGGATAATAAAGGTCATACAACTCGCCGCTTGCACTCGTTTCTTCCCCCGGCGACGAGAAAGTAGGCGAGGGAAGCATCACACCATTATCTTCGCGGAAATTGAAATACACGAGGATATCGGTCTTATCCTGATTAAGGGCAGCCGAATCATCAAAGAACACTTTGTTCAGAAGAGGCAGGAAGTAGTGTCCAAAGGCTGTATTCGACTGATAGCCCATTTTGATGTGATTAAACTCATAAATCCCCCCGAAGGTTGAGTTGGGATCTTTATAAACCGTCAGCGACACCGTAGCCTCATTCCTGTTCCTGTCCATCACTGATAACTGCCATTCCACCTGGTCTTCAACACCCTGATAAAAGGTCAGGCCGGTGGAAAAGGAAGCCGAATTCAATCCAGAATCGAGCACCGTTTTGGTAATCCCGCCGTATAGTTTCTTAACTGTGAAATTGGTCAGGTTGGCGTCGGGCCCGCTGGCCTCTACCCTGAACCTGATGGCCTTACCGATGGCTACGGTAGCCCCTTCTGTGGTGTAACCCGGATCAAAAACCAGGCGGATCTCCGGCCCTGCCGGCTCCACTTCCTTTTTACAGGCAGTGCCAAGCATTAAAAACCCCAGGAATACGGAGCAAATAAGAACGGGAAGAGCGTTCCCGGACAATATGTAGCTATTCAAGGTTAAGCGATTGTGATTCCTGTTCATGGATATGTTTATTAATTCATATCGGTGACAAAAATAGTATTTTTTCAGATCATGCCTAAAAATAATAACGAAGGATGCTCAATACCTGAATTTCACCTCAGCCAACATGAACCGCCCCGGGTTCAGCATGCCTTTGCTGTCGGTATAGCGGGTTCCGAGGATATTCTGTATGGTGATGGCTGTAGTCACCCTTTTCAGGAAGGTCCGGTAGAGTTTCAGGTCGAGGAGGAAAACTGGTTCAGTACTCACGGTATTTTCATCGTCGAGCCAGGTGGCTCCGGAGTATTTGGCTCCCAGGGCCGCGTTTACCCAGCGGTTTTTCCAGTGAAGTCTCCCGAAGAGCATATGTTCCGGGACTTCGATCAGCGACAGGCCTGTGAGGTCTTTCCCGATATAGGCACCCAGCTCATATTTCATTATACGTGACTGGTTGAAAGAGTAATTGAAGATGAAATCAAAATGCGTACTGATCTGCCAGGTGTACCGCAGTTCAGCTCCATAAATATGAACCTCTCCGATATTTTCTCTTCTGATCACGGGTTTGAGCCGGGTTCCGCTGGTATACATGGAATCACCGGTTCCGACAAAGTTCTGGAATCGGTGACCGATGGAATAGAACACTGCGGGTTCGAGGGTGAATCGTGATCCGAATGCGAGTAAGGCGCCCAGTTCAAAGTTATCCATGCTCTCGGGCAGGAGCGCAGGATTGGCCAGTTTGAATCCTTTATTAACATCACCGGTTCTGCACATATCGCTCAGGGTACCTGGCCTGAAACCCTGCGACCATGACAGATAAATGCTTTTGTTATCGCTGAAACCCCACTGCAAACCCACTCTGGGGCTCACTGCCAGCCAGGTAGTATCCGGAAATGCTCCCTGGTACGGCTCCATGAAAGCGGTGGCCAGACTGGGGCTCAGAATGCTGAAGGATGCGCCGCTGAGTTGCACGGCATCGAAGCGCAGTCCGGCCACAAGATTCAGCCTTCCTTTGAAAAAGCTGATCTGATCCTGGAGATAAACCCCGTAAAAGCCCAGCGAACCCGAATATGCAACCGTATCTGCAGAAGTATGATAGGTATCTTCGTTATCTGTGCTTCCTCTGCGGATATCTGCCCCCACTGTCAATTCCTGGTTTCCGGGCAGCAGGGTCGACCACAGGAAGAAGAGTCCGCTCTCCTCGCTCACCGCATTTGTGTGGTAGAAGGTATAAGCCCCGGAACTCTTTACACTTTCGTTCTGCTTTCGGTAATGCTCCCGCTTCCAGAACACGTCCAGGGATAATCTTGTTTTTTCGGTGGTCCGGGAATAGCGTCCGCGTGCATAGTGGGTCCTGTAACGGTTGAAGTTCCCTCCCTGTTCAAAGAGGATGGATCCTGTTCCCCTCATATCGTAACTGTAACGATATTCTGTTTCAATGAAATGACGGGGAGCAATCACATATCCCAGTTTTGAGCCCATATTATATTCGTTGACGTAAAGCTCCATATCGTTGATGGTACGGATGCTGTCGGGAGCCATCACGTAGCCGTCGCTCTGCCGGAGGTAAGCATCAACCACCGAGTAGAAATATTTCCGGTCTTCCTTGCCGGTTCTTCCCGCCAGGCGGATATTCCCGCCGAGGGTGGCATAACTGCCGTAGAAAGCCTTACCGCTGCCTTCGAATCGCTCAGTCGGTTTGCGGGTAATGATGTTGATGACACCGCCCATGGCGTTGCCCCCGTACAGACTGCTGTTGGGCCCCTTAACGATTTCTATCCGCTCAATCTGATCCACATCCAGCCTGTTCCAGTTGGAAGCGCTGCCGTCGAGCAGACTCAGGGGAAGTCCGTCCATCAAAAGAAGGCTGTGTACATTGCGGTTCAGCCCCCTGAGGGTCACATCGCCGGTCTTGTTGTAAATACCATAATCCCTGGTGACATTGATCCCGGGTGAGAGCGACAACAGCTCATCAACCGTAACAAAGGGCATACGGTCAATATCTTCCTTTCTGATCACATCGGTTTTGGCCGGTACGGATCCCCGGAGTTGTTCCGTTCTGGTGGCCGTAATAATGACCTCAGGAATAGAAACCTCAGCGGGGAACAAGGTCATATTAACTCTTGCCCGGTGGTCACCGGCCTTAAGGTTGATCCGGAGGGAATCAGGTGCATAACCGATAAATGAAAAGCGCAGAAGATAGCGGCCTTCACGGAGTCCGGTGAACCTGAAGTTACCATTGCTGTCGCACACTGCAGAGGCGCCCGTTTCAGCAATGGTCACGTGCGCCAGGGCAAGGCTTCCCGCAGATTGTGCGCTGAATACTTTACCGCTGACAGAAGCCGTCTGCTGGGCAAAGAGTCCGTTGAAAATCACAAAACATATGACTGCAAAAACAATCCGCATCACTGTTGAATCTTTAAGGCAATCTCTATCGTTCCTGTTTCTGCGCCGTTCACTTCCGTGACCCTGAAAAGTCCGAATTTTCCGTTACTCATCCTGAAGCTGTAGATGTCACCTGCCGCCAGGTTTTTGGCTTTTCTCTTGGCATTGATCACATCGTAAGAAGCGATCAGAAGACTGTCGTGAACCACAGCCTGGAACTGATCGCTGCTGATGCCTGTTTTGAGAAATCGCGATTCATTACGGATGGTCCAGTTCCACAGGCCCGAAACGCCGGGATAGATCAGACTATCAATATTGGCTCCGGGTGAAGCAATGGTGTTGTAATCCCCGGCCGGGTCGTAATAATAGCAAAGGTGAATGGAGTCCTGAACAAGAAACGCCTGATCCAGAAAATAAATGTTCCCTGAAGCAGGAGCCATAAAACTGCCGGAGACTCCGTTTGACTGGGCGCCAAAGATTACCGAAGGCCAGAAGCGAACGCTGTCATACACGGCAGAGGGGTCATTGCCCAGAACAAAAGATACAGAAGCCCTTTTCCCCTCCTGATCCGTTACTCTGAAAATCCATTCTTCGCTTTCATGAATCCCTTTATTCATTGTTCGGGAATAACTGAAGGTGGCATTATGGATACCGGTATCGATCAGCACTTCTTCTCCCCCGTTGAAAATCCGTGTAACATAAAGATTGGTGATATCGGCCTGAAGGTTCTCTGCATAAATAGCAAAGTTGAATGCAGCCCCCGGT
>CALGYY010000020.1 GCA_937934705.1 uncultured Bacteroidota bacterium | reverse complement strand
CGAAAAAAGCGCTTTTGTTACTTTTGGCGCGACAAAAGTAAGGCAATGAAATACTGAACTTTCAAATTACTCCGGGGTGAACTCAAGACCACTGAATAATGAGCTGAACAAAAAGGAAAAGGTTCGGGAGCGGAGGACTCCCGAACTCTTGATAAGCAATAGATCATCAGAAACCCGTATCCTCTTGTGCCGTAGCGAAGGTGAAGAGAAATACGCAATCACAGGGCATAAAAGCGATCATTGGAAAACAAAAACAATGTTCCGGAAGAAGTCATCATGAGTAAGATTCATGTTGTCCGGGAGCAAAAAGTAATGATCGACAGGGACCTTGCGGAACTTTACGGGGTTTAAACAAAACGATTAAAAGAAGCGGTCAAACGCAATATCACGGATATGAACCCCGGGGCAAGTTGAGTTCACGAAATCCCGCTCAGCGGGGCCCCGGCCCCTTATTCTCCCGCCTGAGGCGGGACAAGCTGCCGCAGAGCAGCGGGGTATTATACCCTCCCCCGCCTGAGGCGGGGGGATTACTCGGCCTGCGGCCTCATGAGGTCGCTTCGCTTAGTTGTTCGACTAGTATTTTCCCGAAGGGACGCCTTTGGCGCAATTCGCCTTCGGCTCTTGAAAACACAGTCTCACTAATAAAGAGGTTCCCTGAAGATTTTTTGTTTGAGATGACTGAAAATGAGTTTGAAAATTGGAGGTCGCAATTTGCGACCTCCAAATCTGACATGATTGGCTTGCGCTATGCACCATTCTGCTTCACTGAGCAAGGTGTGTCGAAAAATTGTCTTTTTCTGGAATCTGATTCCATTTTTTTCCATATTTTTGTATAATGATTAAACGTGATGCAGAAAAGCAACTGATCAGGCTGTCGAAGACCTTCAAGCTTGTGAGTCTTACGGGGCCGCGACAAACCGGTAAAACCACATTGGTCAGGGCTGTGTTTAAGGACAAACCTTACATTAACCTGGAGAATCCTGACACCCGGCGATTTGCTTCAGAAGACCCCCGGGGCTTCCTTGACACCTATCCCGACGGAGCAGTGCTTGATGAGGTTCAGCGGGTGCCGGAATTGTTTGCCTGGTTGCAGGAACGGGCTGACCATACGCGGAATCCGGGCATGTATATCCTGACAGGTTCGAATAATTTCCTGATGCAGCAGGAAGTCAGTCAGAGTCTCGCGGGAAGAACGGGCTCACTGGTTCTGTTGCCGTTTTCACTCGGTGAACTTAGTCCTGCCATGCGTCCGCTTACAGACGATGAAATGATCATCACAGGCTTCTATCCGCCGGTGTATGATCAGAAGATCCCGCCGCAGGACTGGTGTCCGAACTATATCAGAACCTATATTGAGCGGGATGTCAGACAGATCCGCAACATTGTGGATTTGCTTCCGTTTCAGCGGTTTTTATCCTTACTGGCAGGGCGCTGCAGCCAGGAGCTTAACATGAGTGCTCTTTCGGTGGAAGCCGGGGTTGACAATAAAACCATACAGGCCTGGATCGGTCTGCTGGAAAGCAGCTATCTGATTTTTCTGCTGAAACCGCATTCGGTGAACTTTAACAAAACCATTGTAAAAAGACCCAAGGTGTATTTTTACGATACGGCACTTGCCTGTTCTCTGCTGGGGATATACAATACCAGCCATTTACAGACACATCCGGCCAGAGGCGCATTGTTCGAAAACATGCTTGTTTCCGAAATCAGCAAGTTTATAACACACTCCGGCAGCAGGCTCAGACTATTCTACTGGCGTGAAAAATCGGGGCATGAAATCGACCTCCTCATAGAGCGGGATGGTGAATTGCTGCCACTGGAAATCAAGTCCGGAAAAACCATTCACAGTGAGCACTTCAGAAACCTCGATTACTATCGTCGTTTGAGCGGTGCAGCGAAATGCTTTCTGATTTACGGCGGAGAGGAATCGCAGAAAAGAAGCAATGGGACTGAGGTTATAAACTGGCGGAAATTCGTCACAAATCTATAGCCCTCAAGAGAAAACAGTCAGCAGTGAGCAGTGAGTCGAAAGTCGAAAAGTCATAAAGTCATAAAGTCGAAAGTCAAAGCGCCCTCATGACACGGCGGGCAACTGCTCAGAACCATTGGCACTGCCATATCTGCGCCGTCATTACAGGCGCGGATTCCGCACATTCATCAAAGCAATGCCCCCGCACGCGCCTCATGACACGGCGGGCTACTTCACTGAACTATTGGCACCGCCACATCGGCGCCGTCATTTCAGGCGCGGATTCTGTCCTTCCATCAAAGCGATGCCCCCTCACGCGCCTCATGACACGGCGCGCTTCTGCTCCAAACTATTGGCACCGCCACATCTGCGCCGTAATTTCAGGCGCGGATTCCGCACATTCATCAAAGCGATGCCCCCTCCCCGCGCCTCATGACACGGCGGGCTACTTCACTGAACTATTGGCACCGCCACATCGGCGCCGTCATTTCAGGCGCGGATTCTGTCCTTCCATCAAAGCAATGCCCCCGCACGCGCCTCATGACACGGCGGCTACTGCACTGAACTATTGGCACTGTCATTTCTCCGCCGTCATTGTGGCATCCATTCCGTATACTCTTCCATACGTGGAATGAGCACGGGCGCGATGTTTTCGACCAGGGGAAAGAGCAGGGAGTTTTGACGGCTTTCCTGCGGGATGAAGGAGCGGTCTTCGTCGAATCGGTTCATGAAGTAGATCAGCACACTCAGGATCACCGCGGCTTTCAGGACAGAGAAGATGCCGCCGCCCAGTTTATTGAGGAAGCCCATGGCGGTCAGGTTGACGACTTTGGTGAGTGCGCGTCCGAGGAGCTGCATCAGGACGATGACCACTATAAAGATTATGATAAAGCTTATGATATTAATATATTTTCCGTGATAATCAAAACCGGTTTCAATCAGGGATGAAACCCAGTCAGAGAAGTAGAATCCGGCCCAAACACCCAGAACGAGTGCCGCCAGTGTGGCCAGTTCAATAATCAGTCCTTTGCGAAAACCGGCAATAAAGGCCACAGCGAGGATTACGATGAGGATAATGTCGAGAAAATTCATGGGTTCTTATTTCTTCAGCCGTCGGGTAAGTTCGGTGGCATAAACGAAATCGTTGATCTCCCTGTTGTTGGTGACGAGAATTTCCTCATTACTTCCCTGCCACCATAATTTCCCATGATAAAGGAAAGCGATTTTTTCACCGATCTCAATCACGGAGTTCATATCATGGGTATTGATCACCGTTGTCATCTGAAATTCTTTGGTGATTTCCCGGATCAGGTTATCGATCACAATACTGGTGAGGGGGTCGAGACCGCTGTTGGGTTCGTCGCAAAAGAGGTACTTGGGATTGAGGGCGATGGCCCGGGCGATGGCGACCCTCTTTTTCATCCCGCCGCTGATTTCTGCAGGAAACAGCTTATTGACATTGTTCAGGTCGACACGTTTGAGACAGAAGTTCACCCGGTCGAGTTTTTCCTCAAAGCTTTTGTTGGTGAACATGGTCAGGGGAAACATCACATTCTCTTCAACGGTCATGGAATCGAACAGGGCCGAGCCCTGGAAGAGCATCCCGATCTCCTGTCGCAGGCTTTTACGCTGGTTGTAATTCATTGCAGAGATGCTGCTGCCGTCAAAGAGAATGTCACCACTATCAACTTCCAGCAGTCCGACCAGGCATTTCATGAGTACGGTTTTGCCCGAACCGCTTTGTCCGATGATGAGGTTGGTTTTGCCCCGGTCGAAAACCAGGTCTATGTTTTCCAGCACCTGTTTGCTCCCGAAAGCCTTGTATATGTCGCGAATCTCGATCATTGGAGCATGAGCTGGGTGATGATCAGGTTAAAGAGGATGATGAGGATGGAGCTCTGAACCACGGCTTTGGTTGATGCACGGCCGACCTCAAGGGCTCCGCCGTGGGCAAAATATCCATAAAAACCGGAAACAGAGGTGATGATAAACGCGAAGACAACTGTCTTGGTCAGCGAATAGAATATTTCATACGGGATAAACCACGATTGTATCCCGAAGATATAATTGGGTCCGGAGATAACTCCTTTTATAACGGCAGCCAGATACCCGCCGAATACCCCGAGGAACATGCTGAGTGACACCAGCACCGGGAAAATCACCATAGCGGCGACGATTTTCGGCAGGATGAGATAATTGGCAGAGTTGATCCCCATGATGTCAAGGGCGTCGATTTGCTCGGTTACACGCATGGTGCCGATCTCTCCGGCGATGCGTGAGCCGACCTTACCGGCGAGAATGAGCGAAACGATGGTGGGGGAAAACTCCAGTATGATGGATTGGCGGGTGGTAAAGCCGACGGTATAGGTGGGAACCCAGGGACTGTCGATATTATAGGCCGTTTGGATGGCAACGACCGCGCCCATGAATACGGAGATGATGGCGACAATACCGAGGGAATCAACCCCGAGGCTGTCGATCTCGATCATAAGCTGGCGGCGGAATACTTTATCTTTCTGCGGGCGGGCGAATACGCGCGACATCAGCAAAACGTATTTGCCGATCATGTAAAATATGTTACGGATAATCCCCATAAAGATATTCCTGCGAAATTAACTTTTTTTGGATTATCTGCGGTCTCAGGCAAGATTAATATTGATGGACTGATTGCAGCAAGCCATTTAAAAGCCCGGGAGTGTTCAGCCACCGACCCTTTTTCTTTTTGTTCAGATCGATATTCAGTGGTTTGAGTAAAAGAAAAACCCGTTTTGCGAAAGGGAAAATAATTGCCCTGTTTCAGGAGTTATATTGTATATTTGCTATGAGAGTCCATCCTTACATAAATGAAAAGCAAGCACACACCCTTACTGTTGATGTCCATGATCATCCTCGCCATGGTGCTGTTTTCTTCCTGCCGTACCATGAAACACAAATGCAATGATTGCCCGACCTTCAGCCATACGCCCCCGGAAGCCCGGAATGTTTAACCTACCTAAAATGTTGATTATGAAAACTCTTCCCGGAATCCTACTGAGCATACTCTGCGGAGTCGTCCTCCTGGGCGTGGTAAGCTGTCATAGCGGACTTAAGAAAAACCGTTACGACCGTTGCAGCCATTTCAGTCAAACCCCAAAACCCGTTACGCTGCTGAAAGATAATGGATAAGGTGCTTGGGGTGCTGGAGCGCTACGTCCCGCCGGGGACGGCAGTGCCGCTGACAAGGTTAATGTACGAATATCATATCCACCTGCATATCAAGCGCGATCGCAGATCGAAAGCAGGGGATTACCGTTGTCCCGTGCCGGGCGACATGAAGCACAGGATCAGCATTAACCACAACCTGAATCCCTACGCCTTTCTGATCACCTTTGTACATGAGCTGGCTCACCGCAAGGTTTGGGAAGCGGAGCACGACCTGAGCAAACCTCATGGAGCTTCATGGAAAAAGGCCTTCAGGGAATTGATGCAGCCCTTTCTGAATACGCAGGTTTTTCCCGCAGAACTCCTTCCGGTTCTGCTGAAGTATTTCAAAAACCCCGGGGCCTCCAGCAGTACCGACACTGAGATGGTCAGGGCGCTGAGGCAATACGACCGGGGCCGTCAGAAAGAGATCCTGCTGGAAGACCTTCCGGAGGGGGCGCTTTTCGGCTTGGGTGATGAGCGTATCTTCAAGAAGGGCCCCCTGAGGAGAAAGCGTTACATCTGCGATTGCATCACCAATCATCGCAAATACCTGGTCAGCGGAATTGCCGCGGTTTTTCCGGAAGAAGTGAAATAATAAGCTATCTTTGCGGGAAAGCAACACATCTATTCATTATTAATCTTTCACAAGGAATGAGCGGAAAAAATAATTTCTGCGTGATCATGGCCGGAGGTGTCGGTTCCAGGTTCTGGCCCATGAGCCGCACTTCCCGTCCCAAACAGTTCATTGACGTTCTGGGTTCAGGAGAGACCCTTCTGCAGCAGACTTTCAGGCGTTTTGCCGGAATCGTGCCCGCAGAAAATATCCTCATCGTCACCAGCGATATTTACGAAAATCTGGTCAGGGAACAGATTCCGGGCCTGAAGGATCACCAGGTTGTCCTGGAGCCTGCACGGCGCAACACAGCCCCCTGTATCGCTTACGCGTGCTACAAAATACAGCAGCTTAACCCCGCCGCCAATATTGTGGTGGCCCCCAGTGACCACATCATTATTCAGGAAGACAATTTCGCCGGGATCGTGCGTTCCGCATTACAGGCCTCATCCAAAAACCCCTGGCTGATCACCCTCGGTATCACTCCCGGTTTCCCCAATACCGGTTATGGCTACATCCAGTATAAGGAAACCGACGCATATCCTGCGGATCCCCGGCTGAACAAAGTCAAGACCTTCACAGAGAAACCCGAACTGGAAATGGCGCGTTCTTTTATCGAGAGCGGAGACTTTCTCTGGAACTCCGGGATCTTTATCTGGTCGCTCAAAAGCATTATGGCGGCTTTCGGGAAGTACGCCCCGGATATCGACCAGACCTTCAATAAAGGGAAGGGACTGTACAACACCCCTGAAGAAAAGGACTTTATCCGCAATTCCTATACGACCTGTAAGAGTATTTCCATCGACTACGCCATCATGGAAAAGGCCGATAATGTCTTCGTGATGAGAAGCGATTTCGGCTGGTCTGACCTGGGGACCTGGGGCTCATTGTATGAACACCGCGAAAAGAACGAGAAAGGAAATGCCGTAGTCGGAAAAAATGCGATGCTTTACGACTGCAAACACTGTATCGTGCACCTGCCCAAGGATAAACTGGCCGTACTTCAGGGACTGGAGGATTACATTGTGGTGGAATCCGATAATATCCTGCTGGTATGCCGCAAATCAGATGAGCAGGAGATCCGTCAGTTCGTAAATGATGTGATGATCGAAAAAGGGGAACAGTTTGTTTAGCGTTCGATCTTCTTATGGAGCAATTCCCCTTCCAGTGAGGTGAACCGGAGGTACATATAATCGGGGACTTCAGAATCTTCGAGATCCTTTTTCTGGTAGTACTTCTTTGAAGCCATAGTCAGCCTTGCGTTCTTCCCCTGCCATATACAAAGGGTCCAGGCCGCCTTTTTGCTTTCATAATCCGTTACCCGGATGCAGTTATTGGTGGGTGGGCCATAGCATTCCTCCAGGTAGTGATACAATGCGCTGTCGTGCGGGAACACCACGCGGATCTCAGTGATGTAAACACTGGTCGTGGCCAGAAGGAGCTTATTGATCTTCACCCCTGCATATTCCTTGTATTTTTCACCATTGTATGAATACTGACTGCCGATCACCGCAAATTCGTATTTGCTTTCGTAAGCGTCAGGATCCTTAAAAATACTGATGAAATCAGGGATGGTATCAAGATCCGCCAGTATCTTCAGATCCATGAAGCCATGCTCCTGGTCAAGGCGTTCAGTATTCTGTCCGCTGAGGATCAGGGGACAAAGCAGCAGTAAATATGTCAGCAAGCGGATTTTCATGTTCAGGAATGCCCTTTCGCACCGCCAAAAGCATACCACGGGGATAAGGACCTATTTGTGAACCTTGCGGATGAACTCTTCCACCTCCTGCACCCCGCCCTGGTAAACCAGGTATCCATTGTAGGGTTCACGTATGGTAATGTCATCGTTGATGGGTGTCAGCATGATCTCTTTCACCTTTTCCAGGTCATTGGTCTGTCCGAGTGCCCATCCCAGTTTGATGTAAGCGGTTTCGGGCAGCATATTTTCGGCCGGGACGATGCCTTTGGCCATCAGGTCGCGGCCTGTGTCGTAAACAAACATGTGGACATATCCCCAGATGGTCTGCACGGTCATGTAAATGGCAACGCCTTTCTTTGCCGCTCTTTCAATGGCCGGATAAATGGGTTTGTTGACGTGTCCGAGGCCGGTTCCGATGATCACAATTCCCTTGTATCCGTTATCGACCATGGAATCGATCATATCGGGCTGCATATTGGTATAGTAGTAAAGCATACCGACTTTCTCTTCAAAGAAGGGCATGATCTGCACGTTCCGGTCTTTTCTCCTCGGGTGGTAATCCTTTTTGATGGGAACCACGCCCTTACGCGTAACAGTGGCCAGGGGCGTATCACCGATGGTCCTGAAAGTGGAACGGTAGGAAGAGTGCATCTTGCGTACACGTGTTCCGCGGTGCAGGAAGCCGTATTCATCCGAAGTTGGACCGAACATACACACCATGGTCTCTGCGATATCACCGTGACCCGCCGCGGTCATGGCGTGCATGAGGTTGAGCGCGGCATCAGAGCTGGGACGGTCAGAAGAACGCTGGGATCCGACGAGGACGATAGGTACCGGAGCGTTCTGCACCATAAAGGTCAGCGCTGAAGCCGTATAGTGCAAGGTGTCTGTTCCGTGACCAATCACGATACCGTCGACCCCTTTTTCAATTTCTTCTCCGATGGCAACGGCCAGCTTTTTATACTGTTCGGGGCCCATATTCTCGCTGAAAACAGCAAAGAGCTTTTCGGTTTCCAGGTTGCAGATATCGGCCAGTTCGGGCACAGCGCCATACAGTTCACCCGGGGTGAAAGCCGGAATCACTGCCCCTGTGCGGTAATCGAGACGGGATGCAATGGTTCCGCCTGTTCCGAAAAGCTTAACCTGTGGCAATCCCGGGGTGACGGGGAACTGCTTTTCAGGGATCTTATACACCGCTTTCTTGTAGCCGGTTTCTTCCATTTTCTGAATGGTGGCCACATCGATTCCGATATTATACCCTGTAACGATTTTCAGCACGATGTGCCGGTCATCATCATTCTCTGCCCGAGGCAGAACCGTTCCGCTAAAATTCCCCCTCGAAGTTTCAATATTGGCTTGTCCCCAAACGCGTACATTAAACTTCTTCAGCATTTCCAGCGCCTGGCCCTTATATCCCTGAAAAAAATCTTCACTCATCTTTTTTCGTTTTTACCGTTTGATCGTCATTTTACTATTTGGAAGCCTTTTCAATTTCTGAGCGCAGGGCTTTCAGGGAGATATTCCCCAGTGCCCGTTTCCGCAATTCTCCCATGATCCAGTCGGTTTCCGCTACGGGAGTGCTTTTACGCCTGATGGATGCAAACTGCTTCTTCAGGAAGGGAATTTCCTGGACGAGATCTTCCTTATTGAGTTTTTTATACTTAAGGGTATCGAGTACCGACTGGAAATCCATTTTGGGGTGCTCATATACTTCGGGGAGCATGGCTCTGATCATCGCCTGATCCAGATTCCTTTCCTTCACAAAACTGAAGAGTTCGATGATACGCTTATACGTGAAATCCTTGGAATACTTGTAGTGACCTTCCACGTATTTGAAGATCTGGCCGAAGAAGACCCCCGTGAATGCCGGATCGTATTTCAGTGTGGTGATGATCTCTTCGATGACCGGGAAAAGGTTTTTCTTGAAGATGTACTTGTAACAATCCTCCGGGATGTTCCACTTCTTCATGATATGATAGCGGTCCATCACTTCTTGCGGAAGCTGTTGGCGCAGGCTGTCGATGAAGTCGTTTTCGAGGGGAATGGGCTTGGAATCCGTATCGGGGTACATGCGGTCGGCGCCCGGAAGAACCCTTTCAAAAATGGTGGTTCCGTCTTCAAAGGACTTGCGGGTTTCGTTGGGCACTCCTTCAAATGCCATGCGGCAGCGCTCTTCCACGGTTTCGAGCGCTGTTTTCATGTCGGCCTGCGGGCCCCAGAAAATGATCTGTGCATCGTCATCCCCGGCCTTCAGCAGACCTTGCAGGGTACTGAAATCATCATTGCTGATAATGGGTTCCAACTCTTCGGAGTGCGCCATATTGGGTTTTTCAATACAGGCGATCACTTTGAGGCGGTCGCTGATCTCGTTGGCGAACATTTTTCCGGGTTGGGTAAAATGCGAAAGGATGCCCCTGAAACCCGGAAGGTTCACAGCCATCATACAGATCTTCCCATCTTCAGTATCAAAAGGAAGATTGGAGAATTTGAACTGCTCGGCCTTCATTTCCACCGCAAAAGGTTTCCAGGCAGCGGCATCTTTGAATTTCGATTTCAGGATTTCTCTGATCTGCAGCAGAGCCCACTGGCGGAAAGCTTCGATATGTGTGAGTTTGGGGATCCAGCGGGTATGGGATACCCCCTTGATTTCAACGCGGGTTCCGCCCTTGCAGCTCACGTTTACATCCTGCCGCCCGGCACCGGGTCCGGTGCGGACATAGCCGGTGCTGCGATTCAGGAAGCGGATGTAGTCGCAGGCTTCCTTCACCTCATAGGGATTGACCATATCAGGATAAGTCACCGTTTCGATCAGCGGCATCCCGAGGCGGTCGGTGGTGTAGATACGGGTATGGCCGATATCTGATATTTCCCGGCATGAGTCTTCTTCGATACTCAGCTGGATCAGGCGTATTTTCTTGTTTTTCAGCGGAATTTCCCCTTCTACCCCGAGGATGGCTGTACGCTGGAATCCGGTGGGGATGCTGCCGTCGAGGTATTGTTTGCGGGTGATATGTACTTCACCCACGATGTTGAGTTTGCAAAGCAATGAAATGAACAGTGCTCTCTCGAGTGCCTGCTGATTCAGTTTAAAAGGCGGAGTATCATCCACATCATACGTACAAGCTGTTTCATTGGCGATGCGGTAAATGATCTCCTTGCGGGTCTTGAACTCCATCAGCGCCGTACCGTCGTATTCTCCCAGCTCACTGAGCGTAGGGCGCATATGACGGATCAGCTCAGCGTCGAAATGGTTTTTACCCTGGAACACCCCTGCCGGACAGCGGCAAAAGAGTTTCTTATCGGTGAGTATTTGCTGGTGAACCTCGAGTCCCGACATAAATCCGATGCGATCCCAGTCCTTCTGTGTGGCATCTTTCAGCGGAACAAACCCGACCTTATTTTTGCTTTCCTCGTAATTTTTCTTAGGATCCAAGCTGTTTTTCATTAGGTTACGCCTTTAAAGATTTGCTTTGTTAAAGGCGTCAAACTTAAAGAAAAAAAAACAGTTTCAGGGGGAAATTTTATGAAATATTGGAGGCGCGTGCAGGGGCATCGCTTTGATGGAAGGACTGAATCCGCGCCTGTCATTACGGCGCAGATATGGCGGTGACAATAGTTTGGTGCTTTGGCGCCGTGTCATGACGGCGCAGATATGGCAGTGCCGGTAGTTCAGTGCAGTAGCTGCCGTGTCATGAGGCGCGTGAGGGGACATCGCCTTGAAGAATGTTCGGAATCCGCGCCTGTCATTACGGCGCAGATATGGCGGTGCCGGTAGTTCAGTGCAGTAGATGCCGTGTCATGAGGCGCGTGAGGGGACATCGCCTTGAAGAATGTTCGGAATCCGCGCCTGTCATTACTGCGCTTTCGACCTTCTGACTTTTCGACTTTATGACCTTCTGACTATATGACTTTCGACCTTCTGACTTTCGACTCACTGCTGACTGCTGACTGCTGACTGAATCATGGCTGAGCTTGTCGAAGCCCTGTTGCAAACAAAAAGGCCCCGGTCCCCGAGCTTGTCGAGGGGCGATGGTGAACGCAGCACGTGAATAGGTGGCGATGGTGGATGTGTGATGAAGTGATGGAGAACGGGACACCCTTTCGACTTTCGACTTTTCGACTTTATGACCTTCTGACTTTCGACTCACTGCTCACTGCTGACTGCTGACTGCTGACTGAATCAGCGTTTCGTAATTCTGAATACCGCCAGCATCACCCCGGTTTTCATAATGCGACACTGATACACTCCGCTGGAGAGGTGAGACACAGGAATACGGACAGACATCTCCCCGATGCTTTGGACCATGACCAGCTGCCCGCGCATACTGTACACCTGCAGGTCAAAAGGAACACTAAAGTTACCATCACCGCTGAGCGTGATCTCCAGATAATCATTTACGGGATTGGGGCCGGTACTGATAACAACAGCTCCGCCGCTCACTTCTTCAACGGAAACCGGGGGATAGGGATAGCAGAACGAAAACTCGGAAGTATTTCCCGCGCTGTCGGTGGCTGTAGCTGTGACGAAATTTCCCGGAAAAACATTCACCGTCGTATCTCTCCAATTGCCCATGGCATCAGGGATACAGTATCCCAAATACACTTCTCCTTCACCATATCCGGTAATATCGGGATTTGCACGAAAGAGCTCCACCCGGCAATGCTCAGGTGCCAGTGCATCCAGGGTTCCGTAAATGATCGCCTGGGGGGTGATGAAGATCACGGAATCAATCACAGGATAATTCATCCCGTCGTTCGCCCCGGCGTCGATATCCCCGCCATCGTTAAGATTGGGCCCGGCAGGGAAGAGATCAATGCCCAGGCCGCCATTACCATAAATCGTATTACAGGAAACCGTGTTTTTCCGAATGTCATCAGTGAGAATATTTACCCCGCAACCCAGGTTGAAGGCGATGATGTTGCCCTCTGACGGACTTCCGCCGATGATATTGTTAATGGGACCCTCCCCTATCCTGATGCCGTCGGTACCATTCCCCAGAGCCTGCATTCCGGATGCATCGGTACCGATCTTATTCGCCGTCACGATATGGCCATCGCTCCCGGTGATGTGAATCACGATGCCTTCCTGGTCATTCCCCGAGATCACATTATTCCGGATATAATGCCGGTACGGCGCACCATCCACCACAATACCATTGGCATTGGGCACAGCCATAGTTCCTGTGACATCCGTCCCGATATAATTGCCCTCCACGATATTGTCATGGGTTCCGTAATTGTAAATAAAAACACCGTAACCTGAATTTCCGCTGATGATGTTACGTTCGCCTACATTGTTGGATCCCACGATGTTGTAAGAAGAACCGTCGTCGAACAAAACGCCGTAAGTGTTTGGAATGGCCGCAGTACCCGCGGCATTGGTGCCGATGTAATTGCCATAAACCTCGTTGTAAAATACCGCATTGCCTATGAAAGGAATACCATAGGCATAATTGCCGCTGACCACGTTTCGGTGGGCCGGGGTATTTCCGCCGATGACATTGTACTTTGCAGTCCCTTCCACGCTGATCCCGTCATAATTGCCGATGCGGTAATTCCCTTCCCTGTCGGTGCCAACATAATTTCCCCATATGTAATTGCTGTCGGCATCCACCACACGTATCCCGATGTGCTCATTGCCGGAGGCGATGTTCCTGTCAGCCACCGTGGTGCCGCCCACAATGTTCTTCTTCGCACCACCGATGATCTCTATACCGATGTAATTGCCGAGGCTGTCGGAAGCGTTATGGTTAGTCCCAAGGTAATTCCCGCTGATCCTGTTATTCCTGGAATTCGTTCCATAAATCTGTATACCATATATAAAATCTGATATTATAAAACCTTTGATGGTGATGTCTGATGCATTAATAATACTGAAGGCATAATCCACCGTATTGCTGCTTCCGTTCAGCATGATTTCCGGACCATCTGCATTGGTATTGCCCTGGTTCAGCGTCTGGCTGCTTCCGTCGATGGTCAGCCCTGAGCCGGTTATGAAGCTGTAAGCCGTCAGCGGACTGATCACCCAGACCCCTGTTGTTGAATTGTAATTCGGGTCACTCAGCGGGATGTTGAACAGGATCTGGTCAGCGCCCGGTGATATATTAGCATCCATGATGGCCTGACGAAGTGAGCCGGCACCCGCATCAGCGGTGTTGTTTACGGTGAAGGTGGCGGCACCCGCCATGCCTGAGCACAGAATGCCGGCCAGAAACAAAGTCAGCGTTCTCAGAAAGATGGTGTTCATGTTCATTGTGTTTTGCAAAGCCTATGTGTACCGATGCGCCCGTCCGTGCAGGTGATCCGAAGAATGTAAAATCCGGCGCCGAGGGGTGTTCCTTCATTGAATTCCCAGCGTCTGTCGTTCAGCCCGCTGCTTTCTGTAATACAACGGCCGAAGGCATCAAGTAATGCGATACTGTAAGGTCTTTCACCTGAAAACTCCACCGCAAAATGATCGCTGAATGGATTGGGCATCACACGGATTTCTTCATTCACCGGCCCATGCTGCGCGACACCATCCGTATAGCTGACATTTGTTCTGGGAGCGAATTCAGAAGTATTGCCGTATTTATCCGTCAGGGTCAGCGTGATTTCGTCTCCCATGGACAGGGCCGATGTGAGCAAAACCCAGGTCAGGTTCTGATTGACCATACACTGCCCGAGGTAGACCGGTCCTTCGCTGCATCCCAGGCTGTCCTGCTGCGCAATAAAGACTTCCACTATGGCGGAGTCTGCATCCGGGACATCCACCGTTCCCCAGATGGCGGTCTGCCCGCTGACGCTGTCGTAAGCCACGACCTGTGCAGCGGGATAATTGATCATATCGTTCGGCCCGCTGTCACCGTCGCCCACATCATTGCCGTTGCATCCGTATGGAAAGATATCGATGCCTCCCAGGCCACTATTGTCGTGAATCGCGTTACCCGAAATGGTATTGAAACGTGTGTCGTCATCCAGCAGCACCACCCCGCCGTTGCCGTTATAAGCAATGATGTTCCCGCAGGTGTCGCCCCCGATCACATTATGATTGGCACCTTCCATGAGCAGGATTCCCGTCAGCCCGTTCGGCAGAGGATTCACACCGCTTGCATCGGTGCCAACCTTCCCGTTGATGATGCGGTTGCTGTCAGCACTTTCAAAAAGGATATATCCCATCTGTGAATTGCCCGAAACCAGGTTGCCGTCGAAAAGATTGCTCGCGGGAAATGTGGCTATCCCGATGCCGTGAACGTTGGGAATGGCGTAGGTGCCGCTGATATCCGTGCCCACATAATTGCCGATGATCTGATTGTAATCCGTCATATTATCGGCGATTTCAATCCCGTCGAAACGGTTGCCCGAAATGATGTTGCGCTCATGGGGCTGGTAACCGCCGATCACATTGTAACGCGCGCCACCGCCGATGGTCAGCCCGATATCGTTGGGAATACTGTCGGTCCCGGCCGCATTGGTCCCGATCATGTTGCCCTGTACCACATTGTAGTAAGTCCCGGTGGTCACGATAAAAATACCGTAGCTCAGGTTACCGGAAAGAACATTGTCAATAATGTTGTTGTGATTGGATGCCCCGTCGACGCAGATCCCCGTCGCATTCTTCATGGCGTGATTCCCGGTGATATCCGTTCCGATCAGATTTCCGGTCAGGTCATTGTACGACACCTGTCCATAAAAGACAAAGCCATAAACGCGGTTCCCGGAGATCACATTGTTGATCACCACATTGTATTTCGATACTGTATTCAGCTCAATACCGTTACCCTGGAACATGGAGTCTCCGGCCATAATGGGGTTCATCCCCGTGATGTCGGGCCCGATAAGATTGTTCTCAAAGCGGTTTGAATCACTGGCTTCCACGTACACCCCTATCTCGTCATTACCACTGATGATATTGCGGTCGCCGGCTGCAGGCCCGCCGACGATATTGTTTTTCGCATTGCTTTTCAGCAGGATCCCGACATGGTTATGAAGTTCTGAACTGCCTGAAAAATCAAGGCCTACAATATTACCTCTGATGGAATTGAAGTTGGTTCCGCTGCCGTTGAGCAATACGCCGGCGGAGAGATTGCCACTGATCAGGTTGCCCTCTCCCGGACTGGCGCCGCCGATAGTGTTATTGGGCGATCCCGCAAGAATGATCCCGAAATCATTGGGAATGGGCAGGGTTCCCGAAGTATCCGTTCCGATATAATTCCCTTTGACAGTTATGTTATGGGTTCCGCTGCCGTTCAGTCCGATCCCGCAACTGGTATTCCCCGAGATCAGGTTGCGGTCTGCCGGACTGTTTCCCCCGATGATGACGTTCACCCCGTTATCGACCGCAATGCCATAATAATTCGGCAAAGCCGACACACCCAGGCGGTCCGTTCCGATTTTATTTCCCCTGATGGTGGTCTGACCCGCAGCCTGAAGCCCGATACCGGCCTGGCTGTTCCCCGATATCAGGTTATCGCTGATGGTGTTGTTGACCGCATTTCCGGAAACACCGATTCCTACCATATTTCCCAGCGGAATACTTCCGCTTTCATCAGTACCGATATAGCAGCCGCTGACCAGGTTGTTCATGGCGGTGCTGTTGAAGAATACGATCGCATAGGTACAGCGGACAATGCACAAACCTTTGATCACATTACCCGGAGTAGCCAGTATGAAGGCATTGGCTAAAGTTCCCAGACCGTCAATCACGATCTCGGGTCCCGTGCTGTTGCTGTCGCCCTGGTTCAGTGCCTGACTGTGTCCATCCACGGTGATATTGGATCCCGTGAAATATGGATAGGATGTGGCCGGAGTCAGGATCCAGGCGCCTCTGGCTGCATTGTAGCCGGGATCAGAAGCAGGAATACTGAAAGTGATCAGGTCGCTCCCTGCACCGGAGTTTGCATCAGTGATGGCCTGACGAAGACTGCCGGGGCCTGAATCATTGGTGTTGGTCACCACAAAATTTGTCGCTGCAACAGCCTGTGAAAGCAGCATCAGCGGAAGCATAAAACGGATATACGGATTCATCATATTGTTTATATGGGGACAAAGGTATCGCCTTTCCGCCTTAAGGAAGCCGGCATAAATACAGGTTTTTCAACCATATGTTCTACCTGACCAGCGTGATGGTTCCTTTGCGTTTGATCTCGCTGCCGTCGATCAGGGTCGCTTTGAGATTGTAGTAATAGACCCCGTTCTCCATATACTCTCCGCGGAAAATGCCGTCCCATCCATCCTGCACATTGGTGCCGACATAAACCTTTTCGCCCCAGCGGTCAAAAATGGTGAAGTCCATTCCCGTGATGCAGTTGCCGCGCACATAAAGCACGTCGTTCATATTATCACCGTTGGGAGAAAAGATGTTGGGAATATAAACGGCCCCGCAGTCGAGGTCGATGGTAATGGTCACATAATCCACCGATTCGCAGCCGTTGGAATCTATGGCTGTTACGGTATAGGTGATGCTTTCCTCAGGTGTGGCGACAGGGTTGCTGCAGTTGGTGCAGCTTAGCCAGATGGCCGGCTGCCACGACCATGATTGTCCGCCCTGTGTGGTGATCTGCACGCTGGCGCCATAAACGATGGAGGTGTCGGGTTCGGCATCCACAAAGTCCGGAATGAAAACGGTGATGTAAACCGAGTCTGTATCGCTGCAACCCGCGTTTGACGCGGTAACGCTGAACCACTGCGAGGTGGCCGGGACGATGCTCACCGGATTGGTCACGGCGCCGTTGCTCCACAGATATGTGCTGCCTCCGCTGGCTGTGAGCACGGTGGGATCCCCCGCGCAGATGTCCTCATCACCGCTGATATTGGCGATGGGAATGGGGTTAACCGTCACCGTGACCATATCTGTGGCCGCAAGGCAGATCCCGTTGCCGACACTCACGGTGTAGGTTGTGGTGATGGCCGGACCTGCCATGGGGTCGGGACAGTCTGAACAACTGAGGCCAATGGCCGGACTCCAGGTATAGAGCGTTCCTCCTGAAGCGTTCAGTTGCACACTGTCGCCGATACATACCGAAGCATTCATTCCTGCATCGGGGACTATGGCCGGCAGGACGGTGAGGGTAAGTGCATCACTGGCCGTGCATCCGGCAAGGTTCACCGTTACGGTGTAGATGGTGGTGACAGTGGGGTTTGCGTTGGGTGCTTCGCAATTGGTGCAGCTCAGTCCTGTTGCGGGTGACCAGGTATAGCTTCCGCCGCCGGATGCATCGAGCAGGGCAGTTTCGCCGGCGCATATGGTGTCGTCAGCACCGGCATTGGCGACGGGCAGGGGATTCACCATTACACTCACTGCATCAGTGGCGGCCGGACAAACGCCATTGGTCACCGAGAGCGTGTACACTGTATTCACAGCCGGATTGGCGATCGGATTGGAGCAATTGGTACAGCTCAGTCCTGCTGCCGGAGTCCAGGTGTAGGTTCCTCCCCCGCTGCCGTTCAGTTGCACATTTGTCCCGGCACAGAAAGAGGTATCCGGGCCGGCATTGGCCATGGGCGGGCTGTCAACAAACACGGTGATGGCGTCAGAGGCAGAACAGGGGCCTGTGGTCACCGTGACAGTATAGGTGGTGGTTGCGGTGGGGGAAGCTACAGGGTTAGCGCAAGTGGTACAGCTTAATCCTGTTGCGGGCGACCAGGCAAAATCGGTCCCGCCGCTGGCCAGCAGATTGGTACTGCTTCCGTTACAGATGGTGTCGTTGGGGCCGGCATTGGCGGAAATGCCCGGAATAACCGTGATGGTGACCGCATCCGTGGCCGGGGTGCAGGATCCGCTGGAAACCGTTACAGTGTATGTTGTGGTGATTGGCGGTGTGGCCACAGGGTCGGGACAGTTGGTACAACTCAGTCCGGTCACGGGCGACCAGGAGAATGCTGTACCACCGCTGGCATTGAGCTGGGTGCCGCTGCCTGCACAAACGGTATCGTCGGTTCCGGCATTGGCGATGAGCGCGGGGACCACTGTTACGGCCACGGTGGAGGAGCCGGTACATCCTGCTGTGGTTCCGGTAACGGTGTATGTTGTACTGCTTCCCGGACCGGCCATCACTGAGGCTGTAGTGGTGGAATTCAGGCCTGTCGCGGGACTCCATACAAATGATGCGGCGCCAAGGGCTGTCAGGCCTGTGCTGTCTCCCACACAGATGGAAGCCGAAGCGGGTGTGATGCTGACCACAGGAACCGGATTCACGGTCACGGTCACCTGGTCGGTGGCGGGGATACAAACCCCGTTGCCCACGGTAACGGTATAGGTGGTGGTAACAGAAGGCGTGGCCACGGGGTCTTCACAATTGGTGCAGCTCAGGCCGGTGGCGGGTGACCAGTTGTAGGTGGTTCCCCCGCTGCCGTCGAGGGTATAGGATGCTCCGGTGCAAAGCGTGGTATCGGCTCCTGCTCCGGGAGTGATCACGGGGTTCACATTGACGGTGACCAGGGAACTGCCGGTGCATCCGCCGCTGGTTCCTGTGACCGTGTATGTGGTGGTACTTGCCGGACTGGCGATCACGGTAGCGCCGGTGGTGGTGTTCAGACCGGTAGCCGGCGTCCAGCTATAGGTGGATGCGCCGAAAGCGTCGAGGGTGTCGGACATTCCCACGCAGATATTGGAAGAGGCCGGGGTAACGCCCACGACTGGATTGGCTGTGACCACGATATAGTTGGTTTTGGTCAGACTGCCGGGACCGCTCCCGTTGGTAGCGGTGAGGGTAACGGAATAGGTACCGGGGGTATTGAAGCAGATATTGGTCGGGTTCTGCACGTTGGCGGTTCCGGGTGTTCCCCCGCCAAAGGTCCAGGCCCAGCTGATAATGGGTCCATTGGTGGCATTACCTGTGAAGTTGATACATTCCCCGGCACAGATGGTGGAATCGCTGGCGGTAAAGGTTACCACTGGTGTAGCTGCGGAGGGGACTTCGAGGGTAACGTCATCCACCGCAAATGAAGGATCGGTACCACTTCCGTCATCATCATTCACCCATCTGAACCCGATTTTCACATTGGGGTTGTTATCAGCGCTGGCTGGCAGAGCAATTGAATAGGCGGTCCATCTGCCCTGGCCTCCGCAGCCGGAATTATTCGTTTTGGCAGGATTACTTAACTGGGCCCAGACTGAACCGTTGTAATACCAAACCGTTGCATCATCAAATGTGGTCTGCCCGGCCTCCATGTATTTGAAGCGCATTGTAATATTGCTGCGTCCTGTACAGTTGATAACAGGTGATTCTGCACGTTTGTCGGTCTGTGCCGAGGGATCCATCCCTAAAACGCCGCAATAGCCCCCCGCATCATAAGCTGCACCACAATCACCTGTTGGGCAGTAGAACCCGGCATTGGCCGTCATGGATGTATTTCCGATATGAAGCGTTGCATTGCTCCCACAGCCGGATCCGCAGGTGCCCACTGCATTTCCGTTCTCAGCGCAGCTGACATACCATTCATTGGGATAAACCGTTCCGCCGCAGGCTGAGGAAGGCCCATTATTGGTCATTGTCCAACTTCCGTTAGGTCCCGTATAGGATGAGACCAGACAGAGTGATGTGCACCCGTTATTAAAATTTTCAGTCCAGAAAACCGTTTGGGCATTCAGGCTGGTGAAAATTAAACAAAACAGGAAAAGAAAGAGGAGTGTTTTCAGTTTATTCATGGTTTTCTTTTTTTTACAATTCAGGCCGCAAGTTAATATAAAATACCTGCGAAAGCAAATTCAGATTAATTATTTAGCCGGTGAAAATGAGTGAAATGTAGTAAGGGAGTTGAGTGTGGAAATCTGGAAATCATTAAGTATTTTAACGTATCAGATATTGAGATTTATACAAAAAAGGTTCTTTAATACCGGAAACAATAATATGTTATTTTTCAATGAGATATAGGATTTTTCATAAAAATGTTCTACCTTTGTTATTCTAATCCCCCAAATCAGAAAGGAGTATTTATGCCAAGCGTAATTATAGAAAAACTTGATGATGCACAGGTCAAAGCCCGGGGTATCGACAAGTGGCCGATATGGGAAAAGGAGGTTTCCCGTTTCGATTGGGTATACGACGGAGTGGAAGAATGTTATTTTCTGGAAGGCGAAGTGATCGTGGAGACGGATCATGGAAATTTCACCCTTGTTGCCGGTGATTTTGTTACTTTTGAAGACGGGTTGAAATGCACGTGGGACATCAGAAAGAATGTTCGCAAACACTATTTTTTCAAATAATCATTTGTGAAAGGCACCGTTGTCCGTTCGACAGGAAGCTGGTATGAGGTACGGACAGAGGCCGGAACTCTTGTTTCGTGCAATTTAAAAGGGGTTTTCAGGATACAGGGTTTAAAGGCCACCAATCCGGTGGCTGTGGGTGACCATGTTGAATTCATGCCCGGCGATGCGGGTCAGGGAGCGGTGATCACTGCGATCTTTCCAAGGAAAAATTACATCATCCGCAGGTCAACCAAATTATCCAAGACGGTCCATATACTTGCTGCAAATATTGATCAGCTGGTACTGGTGGTCACACTTGCTTTTCCGCGCACTTCCAGCGGTTTCATCGATCGCTTTCTGGTGACGGCCGAGGCCTACAAGATTCCCGCAGTGATCTTTTTCAACAAAACAGATCTTTATGACGACCCTTTGCGGGAGTTGCAGGAAGAATTCAGGGCTGTTTACGAAAGCATCCCCTATCCCTGTCATGAAGTTTCTGCCGTCAGTGGTGAAAATCTGGACGTGTTCAGGGATTGCCTTTCGGACAAGGTAAGCCTGGTGGCGGGACATTCCGGCGTCGGAAAATCGGCCCTGATCAACGCTGTTGAACCTTCGCTCAGGCTTAAAACCGGAGAGGTCTCCGGGTTCAGCCGCAAGGGGACCCACACCACGACTTTTGCAGAGATGCACCCGCTGAGTTCCGGGGGCTATATTATCGACTCTCCGGGAATTAAAGAATTTGGCCTCGTTGATTTTTATCCGGATGAGCTTACCCACTATTTTCCGGAAATGTTTGCCCTGCTGAAAGACTGCCGCTTTCACAACTGTACGCATACCAACGAGCCGGGTTGTGCTGTCATGCAGGCCGTTGAAGAGGGCAGCATCAGCGCCATGCGTTACGAAAATTACCTCAACATTTTCTCGGGGCGGGATCTGGAAGAAACGGATTACGATTGAATTCAGCCTCTTCCGCCTGAAGTGCCCCGTACGACCTCACCACTATATACCCGAATTCCCTGCCAGTCGCTGAACGTCTGACAGGGAATACTTCCTGGGGGTCCTTAAGTCACAGGCCTGCGGCCTGCTTATTTGGTGATCTGGTCGATCAGCTTTTGTGTTTTCTCAACAATACCGGGAACCAGTGAATAGAAAGTGTTCTTCCCGGAACGTTTGTAGTTGAGAACGCCGATTTTCACCATCAGTTTCAGGTGGTGAGAAGTGGGCGGTTGCGCAATTTTCAGTGCCTTCTGTATCTCGCCGACACATTTCGGTCCTTTGGCCAGAATGTCAAGCACTTTCAAACGCATCGGATGAGACAGCGTACGGAAATAGTCAGCACATCTTTCGATCCTCGCAGGATCCAGTTCAGTCTTTTTAGTTTTCATCGGATTGTTCATTTTTTTGCAAATATATAGACTATTTAACAACTGCTAAGACTTTTTACTCAAAAAAAATATTCTGGCACTTAATAGTGATTATATTATTATATTTATAAATCATTCTTTTATTCCCGTTAAAAAAACCGGTGTTTCACCTCCGAAATACCTTTCATTCTTTTTATATAAGATGTCTGCAATATGTTTATAGTCTGTTTTTCTTAATACAATTCTGTAAAAAAAGGGGGAGAAAAAATCTCCCCTTTTTTTTGAAAAAAATTTCTCAGTTGATACGTGTTACCTTAAATTCGGTTCTGCGGTTCATCTGATGGGATTCGTCATCACAGTTTACCCCGTCCACACAGCCATTCACCGGGACGTTCTCACCATAGCCTTTTGCGGTAATCCTTTCAGGATCAATACCCTTTGAAATTATATAGGCTACGGCAGACTCGGCACGTTTCTGCGACAACTGCTCGTTGTAGTCCTTTGTTCCTCTGGCATCGGTGTGGGAACCCAGTTCAACGCTGATCTGCGGGTTGTCGCTGAGGATCTTCACCAGCTTATTGAGTTCGATGGCCGCATCGGGACGAATGTTCCACTTATCGAAATCATAATAGATGTTTTCGAGAACGATGGGTTTGTTGACCACGATCTTGTCGAAAACCAGTTCCGCAAAAACGGTATCGTTCCTGGTCTGGCACACCGGTGTGGTGATGCTGACCTGATTGGCGTAATAACCCTCGCGGCTACCCTTTATATCATAGCCCGTATTGCATCGGGCCACGGCCAGTGCGCTGCCATCGTCACCGGTAAACAAAGCCATATTGGTCTGATCGCTGATGTCGACTGCACTCACCTCTACCGAAGGCAAAGGAAGCAGTGTGCCGTCGTCCAGTCGTTCGAAGGTTTTAACTTCAAGCACCAGTCGGGTCGGCGGTGCCCAGCGGAAACCGTAAATATCATCCAGTCCTGCACCTCCGCTTCTGTTGGAGGAAATGTAGCCGGCTTGTCCGCTCTCATCAGTCAGCAAAGAGAAATCATCTGCCGGACTGTTGATCGGGTATTTCAGATTTTCCGGAATACTCCAGCGGTCCCGGTTCCCTTCCGCTCTGAACAGGTCAAGACCACCCATGCCCGGATGTCCGTCACTGCTGAAATAAAGGGTTCCATCAGGAGAAACGAAGGGAAAAACTTCCTTGCCCGATGTATTGATATCTGGACCGGCATTGCGGGGGTCGCTCCAGCTTCCGTCGTCAAGAAGTGTGGAATAATAAATATCTGCATCGCCATAACCCCCGGGCATATCTGAGACATAGTACAGGGTCTTGCCGTCGGGTGAAAGTGCCGGGTGCCCCACACTGTACTCATCCGCAAGGTTGTGCTCAAACGGCTTCACATCTTCCCATCCGGAGCCATTGAATGATGCTGAATAAACTTCGAGCCGCATCACATAATCGACTTTCTGAGCCAGATCGTACCAGCTTGTGGGATCACTGTTCACCGGTTTAATCCTGGTGCGGATCATTTTTGTGCGGGTGAAATAAATCCTTTTGCTTTCACGGTCAAAAGTTCCGGGCCCGTTATGATAGGTGTTGTTCAATCCCTCCATCACCTGGTAGCCACTTTCATTCTCTCCGGCAAAGCGGTAAAGCTTCAGATAGGGATTTCCTGTCCAGCCATAGATTTCCTGCTCAGGATAATACTTTCCGGCCAGCTTACGATCGGAGGTCAGCACATAACCATTCTGAAAAGGCATCAGACCGAAATCAGAGAATTCAGTATTGAAGCGGCTTTCATTCCAGACCTCAAAAAATGTCGGGTTGGCCATCCATTCCTGCGAACGCAGGGATTCGATCACATAAGATACAGCCTCTTCACGTGCTTCAGGCTTAATCGCCGCATAGTGCTCATACTGAAGAATAGCGTCGCCATATCGCCCCTGTGATTTCAGGATATGTGCGTAGCGCAGCACATCTTCCGCGGTGCGGCTGTCAGACTCCACCACGCGGGCATACCATGTTTCGGCGGAACGGGTATCATTCATCTGAATATAAACCTCGGCCAGCTCACGGGCCTGATCGGTCTGCACCGGGTTTACGCTGAAGTGCTTCTCGTAATAACGGGCCGCATCAGCATAATCGAAGTTCTCCATGGAGGCCCTGGCCTTTTGCAGACTGCTCTGTCCGTACGCACCGGGTACAACTGCCAGTCCGGGAAGCAGAACGGCCATGATGTACAGAATTTTATATAATGTTTTCATTGTCTGTCTGTTTTTGGTAATTGATCATGATTAGAAATACCTCGGGGTTTTCATTTTAGGGGTCGACTTGGTCGGCACATAGTACCCTATGTGGATTTCGTGACCGCCGTAATCCTTCAGGGCCGTCATCGACAAGGTGTAGGCATATCCGAGCCTGAAATTGTCTGTGATGTTCCAATCGGTCATGAAAATCATGGCATTGCGGTTACGCAGGGTGTTGTCGAGGTCATCAGTATTAAAGATACTGGCACCGAAACGCACGCTGCTGCCCAGCCAGAAACGATCCCAGAAGAGGAACATGGCATTGATATCGAAGGTTGTGGGTGAGCGGAAATCATCTTTCCAGAGGAAACTGGGCTTGAATTTCGCCTTCTTGCCGAGGTCCACCACATAGCCGGCGGTCAGATAATAATGCTGCGACTGGTTGGTGAGCAGGGCGTTTTTTGTTTTAATGGCATTGCCCAGCAGGTCCGACACTGAGAATCCTGCATAGAAGCGGTCGCTGTAAAGAAATAAACCGGCCTTGGAATCGAATTTCAGTGCGCTCTGGTTGGTGACAGGCACCGCGGGGTCATCGGGATTATCAGCATTCAGCTTAGATCCGTCAAGCGTGATATAAGAAGCGCCGACAGCCAGACCCAGCGACAATCTGAACTTATCGCTCAGGCGGATCTTATAAGCATAGCTGCCGAACATACTTTGCTGCATCTGAGCGCCCACCATATCATTGGTAAGGTGAAGGCCCAGACCGATATTCTCGGTGACTGCGCCATCCACGCTCAAAGTCTGCGTGGATGGTGCACCGTTGAAACCGGTCCATTGGGTGGAAAAAATTCCGTTCAGGTTGATCATCTCCTTGGTCCCTGCGTAGGCAGGGTTAATGATGAGTTCACTGAAAATATACTGGTTGAAGTAAGCATTCTGTTGTGCCATCAGAGGTGTTCCGATGAACAGAAAGAGCAGGATTTTTATGATTGTTTTCATTGTGATTCGTGTTTTGAGATTGATTTGAATTAGCGTACGATGGTTACGTAACCGTTGTATGTCTGGCGCTCGCCGCACATGGTCACCTTAAGGATGTAGAAATAGGTACCATCCAGCAACTGGCTGCCATCCCAGTCGTTGTTATAAGTCTTCTGGGTATAAACCTCGTTCCCCCAGCGGTTCAGAACCACGAGTTCGTTTTCCGGATAGAGGGTCAGGTTGCCGATCACCCAGGTGTCGTTGATCCCGTCACCATTGGGAGAGAAGACATTATTCAGGTCAAGGGCCTCAGTATTCTCACCGGGAATGATCTCGATGGGGTACTTCAGTTCGCAGTTGTTATCATCCGTCACGCTGAGCACATAAACTCCGGCATCCAGACCACTGATCGCCGGGCCGCTTTCGCCGTTGGACCAGAAGAAGTTATAAGGGGCGCTTCCACCGCTTACACTGATCTCTACTGCACCTTCTTCCTTACCACCGCAATCTGCCGGGCTGATGGATACCACCTGCGCCTTCAGCTCTTCTGCGGCTTCAATCTCAAACTGAACATTCACCGGACAGGCATTGGCATCCTGAACAAAGGCAACATGTGATCCGGCGCCAATGTTTTCAAAAATGTTGTTGCCTGAGTAATTCACCTGATCAAGTGCAAAGCTGTAAGGCTGAACGCCGCCGGTAGAGTTAATCTGAATCACTGCATCATTGGCGCCATAGCAGGAATTTCCTGAGATAATGCTGACCGATGCGTTCAGAGTATTCAAATCGTTAACCGGAAGCTCGATGGGTCCGACGCTACAGAAACGGCTGTCACCCACAACAACATAGATCGTTGTTCCGGCAGCCAGTTCAGAAAACACATTGCTGTTCTGCCAGGTTTGTCCGCCATCAATCGAGTAGGAATATGGACCTATACCACCTTCCACATGGATCACGATTCCGGGACGTCCTTCGCTGCAAACCACATCGTAGCTGACCACAAGTTTCTCCGGGTTTTCAATGGCCAGTGCTGTCTGTGCCGAGCAGTTGTTTTCATCCACCACGTTGATCACATAGTATCCGGAAGCAAGGTTGTAGAAGCTGGCTGATGACTGCAGGGGCCCGCCATTCAGAGAATAAAGCAGGGTACCTGTACCACCGGTGGCAATCACGTCAATCTGACCATCGTCACCATTGTTGCACCTGAGCTCGGATGTAATCATTGCATTTACACTGATGGCATCCGGATTGGCAATCATAAGCTCCTGAGAGCTGACCGCACACTGATTGGCATCGTAAACCATGATGCTGTAATTTCCTGAAGACAGATTGCTGAATACATTAGAACTCTGATCCGGCCCGCCATTCAGAACATAACTGTAAACGCCGGTTCCTCCGTCTGCATTCACAATGATCTGTCCGTCCTGTGCATTGTGACAGCTCACCTGGGGTGAAGCCTGAAGACTGATGCTCAGAGGTTCAGGATTCGCAATCAGCACTGATTCAGTTCCTGCCTGGCAACCATTGGCATCATAAACCTGCACATAATAAGTGCCAGAGGAAAGATTGCTGTAAATGTTTGAGCCCTGAGGCTGTGATCCGTTGAGGGTGTAAGTATATATCCCGGTGCCGCCGGTTGCGGTGATCACGATCTGGGCATCTTCAGCATCGTGACAGCTGACCTGCTCAGAGGCCTGAACCGACACGAACAGCCGCTCAGGATTATTGATCATAATGGCACTGGTACCGGTATAACATCCATTAGCATCGTACACCATCACATTGTATGTTCCGGCAACAAGTCCGCTGAACACATTGCTGCTCTGTGCGGGTCCGCCGTTGAGGCTGTAAGTGTAATCTCCGGTGCCGCCATTGGCAGTCACCGTGATTTGTCCGTCTTCAGCATTGTAGCAGCTGACCTGGGCAGAACCCTGGGCGCTGGCGGTGAGCTGAGCGGGATTAAGTATGTTCACTGCGTTGGTGGAAACCATGCAATTGTTGGCATCGTAAACGGTAATGGTATAGCTTCCGGCAGCCAGATCATTAAAGAAATTCGATGACTGTACCGGGCCGCCATTCAGGCTGTAGGTGTATGCTCCGGTGCCGCCACTGGCCAACACTGTTATTTTACCGTCCTCAGCGTTGAAGCAGCTGACCTGTGAGGTCCCCTGGGCAGACGCCTGCAAGACCTGCGGTTCAGCAATAGTCACTGCTTCCAGCGTAATGCTGCATTGATTGGCATCGTACACGGTGATCACATAATTGCCGGCTGTCAGTCCGTCGAAGATGTTTGACGACTGAGCAGGACCACCGTTCAGGCTATAGGTCAGACTACCTGTTCCTCCCTGAGCCAGTACCACAATCTTTCCATCAGAAGCGCCGTTGCAGCTCACCTGCGGTGTGGACTGTAATTCAGCCAGGATTTTTCCGGGATTGCTGATCGTTACTGTTTGAGTATTTACTCTGCAGTTGTTGGCGTCAATGACCGTCACCACATAATTACCGGCTGCAAGTCCGCTGAACACATTGCTGCTCTGTGCCG
>CALGYY010000019.1 GCA_937934705.1 uncultured Bacteroidota bacterium | reverse complement strand
AAAGGCCTTTTAAAGTGAAGGCTGATGACGGGAAAGAGCTCGAGGCTGAAGTGATCATCATTGCGACGGGCGCCACGGCCAAATACCTGGGACTGGAATCAGAGAAAAAATTCAATGGTTACGGGGTTTCGGCCTGCGCCACCTGCGATGGTTTCTTTTATAAGGGTCTGGAAGTGGCCGTGGTTGGAGGTGGGGATACAGCCTGTGAGGAGGCTACTTATCTTTCCAATCTGTGCAAAAAAGTCTACCTCATTCACCGCAGGGATGAGTTCCGGGCCTCCAAAGCCATGCAGCACAAGGTCAGAAATACGGCCAATATTGAGCTTGTCCTGAACCACAGTCCTGAAGAAATCGTGGGTGATCAGACTGTTAACGGGATCATCGTCAAACACGTCAGCACAGGTGAACAAAGGAAAATCGACGTGAGCGGGGTCTTCATTGCCATAGGCCACAAACCCAACACAGAATTCCTGGGAGGCCAGATAGAACTGGATGAGCTGGGTTACATCAAAACCCGGCCGGGGACTACAGAAACAAACATCCCCGGGGTTTTCGCCGCCGGGGATGTTCAGGACCATGTTTACCGCCAGGCTGTAACTGCTGCCGGGAGCGGTTGCATGGCGGCCATCAGTGCAGAACGTTTCATATCGTCTGCTGATTGACCGTCATTATTCCCTGATAAATTTGCCACTGCCGAGAACAATCCCTTCCCCGGTTTTGATCTGAAGGAGGTAAACGCCGGAAGGAAGTGATGCGGTTTCAATGGATACAGATGCCGGTACACGTATGACAAGTTTTCCCTGAGCATTGAAAACATCAATGCTATTTGCGCCGGCTGGTATTGCAGAGATGTTAAGCAGGTCTGCAACAGGATTCGGGAACAATTCAATCGTGAATGTGTTCTGCGTTTCCTCCAGCGCACTGGCATCAATCACATGAATATAGGCCGTTTTCGTTTTGGCAACCGTGGTATCCTGATTGGCACAGGTGAGTGTAACCGCATAATTACCGGCCGTACTGTACAGGACTGAAGAGGGGTGTTGCGTAGTACTTGATGCAGGTGTGCCTCCGTTGAAGGTCCAGTCCCATGAATCGATCAGCCCCAGTGACAGATCAGTAAAATCGACCGTTTCGCCAATATTGATGGTCGTTTCGCTGGCAATGAAGTCGGCGATGATCGTGGCTGAATCACGGATAAGTCCCATCCATTTCCATATGCCTTCGGAGGTGGAACTGGTATTGAAACCTCCGGCCCATCCTGTCATATCATCATAGAAACTCACACAGGTATACTGAACCGAATCGTCGATCATGGTCCAGCTCTGGCCGTAATCAAGAGAAAAGGCTGAACCGCATTCAGGCAGGTTCTGAGAAGAGCCAGTTGCGATATACATACCCGGGTGACCGGGAACCGCATCGATGTCCGACTTGAAAATATCACCCGTATAGTTCAGGTCATTCCATGTAAGACCGCCATCGGTGGTCACCATCATTTCAAAAGCCGTGATTGCACCGGTTTGTGTATTATAGGCCTTATATTGAAGGATCCCGTTGTTTTCATCACCGAATGTAATATTGGTAACCTCAGGCTGGCCGGATGTTACAACAGTCCAGTTGAGACCCCGGTCGTCGGAGCGAAAAACCCTTCCCATATTGGTTCCGAACCAAATGGTGTTACCCACTACATCATAGTCCTTTCCACCGTTATAGCCGTATTCTCCGTTCAGTGGTGCCGGAATTGAAGCCTGTGGCACTCTGACCCAGTTATCCCCTCCGTCGGTAGTGGTATACATTTCATAGTATCCACCATTGGGGTCGCCCATGCAGAGCCCGTTGTCAGCATCCCAGAAATAGATCGTATTGGGGAAGGCTGCAGTTCCGCTGAAAGTCGCTGTTGTTTGTGCATTCCATGTAGCGCCACCGTCGACTGTTCTGAAAATGGCATTTCCACCGGTGGTATTGCCATAGGTGGCCACCCAGGCCGTGTCTGCGCTTACAGCGAAAAGCTCCGAAACAGAGCAGTTCGTGGGAATGCCGATGGATCCAGCCGTCCAGGTAGCACCGCCATCAGTGGTTTTGCTGAATTCAAGAATATTGGCTCCGCCCCCCGATCCGTCGTAAGCAGATGCCCAGACCACCTGAGGGTTGACGATGGAAATATTACGAATTCCCCTGTAAATGCTTGCAAAGCCCGTGGCCTGCGGAATCCATGCACTTGAGGCAGGAGCTTTGACCAGTATGAAGTTGGTTTTGGTTTCCGTATTGGAACCGAAACTGTCGGTCACCGTCAGCGACACAGGATACAGTCCCGGGGCATTGTAAACAATATTCTGCGGATCCTGATCGCTTGAAGTGGCCGGGCTGGCTCCGGGGAAAGACCAGCTCCAACTCAGGACATTTCCGATCGACTGGTCAAAGAAGTCAATGCTGTCGTCCATCATGAGGGTAGTGTTGGAAGCATAAAAATCAGCAACCAATGCCACCATGGAATCCTGTGCCATCTGTACGGCACGCCAGGCGTTCACCCTGCCTGCGCCGATATCTCCGATATGCGAAGGATTCTGCGCATCAATGTTATCACAACTGGCTTTCAGCAGCAATTCGAGCTTCTCAGGCGTCAGTGTTGAGTCCACGGAAAGCATCAGACCGCAGAGTCCTGCAACGATGGGACATGCCATGGATGTTCCGCCCATCACCTCATATTTTCCCGTAACACCAAACAGACCGGCGCCAAGGAAACTGGCATCGCTGTATGATGTGCTCAATACTGTAAATAGCCCGCCACCCGCAGATGCTGAGCCACCGGGCGCACAAACGTCGATGTTCGGTCCATAGCAACTGAATGAACTCAGCCCATCGCCTTCATCGACACTGGCCACTGAAATCACATGGTGCAGTGAGGCCGGGTACTGGTTTACATTATTGCCATCGTTGCCTGAGGCCGCCACCAGGACGCAACCCTTGTTGTAAGCGTAATTCACCGTATTCTGCATCGTAATGAAGTACTGAGTGGACCCCCATGACATACTGATCACATCCGCACCATGGTCAGCCGCCCAAACGATGCCTTCATAACCCGCAATCAGGGCCCCGTCGCTGTCACGGCCCACCTTCACGGCCATCAGGCTGACATTGTATCCGATGGATGACACACCCGTTCCGTTATTGGTTTCGGCACCGACCAGACCACTGGTATGGGTTCCGTGTGACCAGCTCATATCCATGGTTGGCGGAGTAGGATCTGAATCAAAGTCTGCCAGGTCAACCTGGGCCACAAACTTACTGTCGAGATCAGGATGGGCAGTGTACATCCCGTTATCGAGCACGGCTACCACGATGTTGGAACTGCCCGTGGTAATATCCCAGGCCGCCTCGGCACCAATGGCATCCCAGTGCCAGTTGGCATTCACCGTACCGAAGAAACTGCTCAGGTCGCCGTAATAAGTATCATTGGGGATCAGTGACATTCTGAAAATGGGAACCTTTTCAGAGTACTCCAGAGACATCTCGTTGTAAAGTTCATGGAT
>CALGYY010000018.1 GCA_937934705.1 uncultured Bacteroidota bacterium | reverse complement strand
GGCAACACTTATTACAATAAGCTGTGGAGTGAATGCGGCACACAGATGACCAGCCTTTTCTGCAGGGCCTCTTCATCCATTGCCACGCTGATCCTGACCGCATATCTGATGTCTTTGCCTCCGGAAGCCCCCTCGATCAGCAGTCAGACCTCTCCCCTGCTGATCATACCCAACCCTGCGAGTGGCGATTTCAGTCTGGCCTTGAAAGTGAATCCCGGTGAAGAATACCGCATTCGGTTTTACAGGTCTGACGGAAGGTTCGTTCACGAGAAACTGATGATTTCGGGCCAGACCGCCGTATTTCCCGACGGGACGATACCCCCCGGAATTTACATGCTTGAAGTCAGGGGGACATCCGATGTTTTTTCTGGAAAAATAGTGATTACAAAGTAAGATGAAACGACCGTTGATTTGCTTCGCCATCCTCCTGATGCTTGCAGCCAGTATTCAAGCCCAGTCTGTAATACAAAAGGGAGTTGTGATCTTCGACAGGGTACCGATCATGCGTACACCATCATTCAGCAGTGACACCTTGCTGCTTCTGAACGCATTTTCAACCCTTACCATACTGGAAAGAGGCGTGAAGACAGAGGTTTTCGATGCACCCGAGAACGACATCTGCAGTTATCACCCATGGGTCAGGGTGCGGCACAAAGAAAAAACCGGCAGCATATACGGCAGATGGATCTTTAGTATTCTCAATGATGAAAGCAGGACCGAACCCATCAACAAGACGGTCATTCCGCTTGACGGAAAGAAATACCGCTTCTGCCTGTTGCAGAACTTTTCGGTGGGGCCGGCCGACAGTAATGGTCTGACAGGCTGTGATGACATTTACATTCTTTGCCTGCATACGGAAGACTACAGCAGTTTCATTCTTTTTGAGTCGGATGGTCAGCAACCCTCACATGAAACATACTGCTGCCTTGGAAGCAGCGATGGTTTTTCGGAAAGCATCACAGGCATTGAGGTGAAGGGAGAGGTGATCACCCTGCGATTCAATGTCGGTTACCAGGAGGATGTAGCTGAGTATGATCTGGTACTGAGTCGTGAAGGAGAAAAATGGAAAGGCGTGGTACGGAACTTCATCCGCACCACGCCCGGAAATGAGTGAAGTGATTTAACGGATCAGCAGCTTGTGAATATAATCTTCGGACCCATTACATATCTTTATATAGTAAATTCCTGAATCCAGACAGGAAACATCCAGTCCGCTTTGCACGTCTGCACTGCTGCAGTTTAATTTTGTCTGAATCAGCAGGCGACCGTCGGCGGAGTATATTTCAGCCGTGGCTTCTCCGCTGATGCCCGTGATGAACACTGATTCTGAAGCGGGATTCGGGAATACGCTGATTCTGCTTTCACCGGACTGTTCAGAGATTCCCACCTCCAGGGAGGCAAAGAAGGTGATCTCATCACTGGTAAGAGGGATGCCTGCAGTCGTTTCAGATCCAGTCACAGTGACGGTTACATGTGTGGAGTCTGCATCATAATCAGTCCCGGTAAAACCAATGATGAGCCATGCATCATTATTATCAATATATATGGCCTGCGAAATGGATGTCCCTGCCGGGGCATCATTCAGCGTGAAATTGGCTGCACTCAGAACGGCATCTGTGAAGAGGTCAGATACCAGGTGGAAATTGATGGTATCGCCATTCAGGGTTGGTTCGTAAAGAGGACCGTTTGAACTGATGGTGCAGCTTTCAATGATGGCATGGAGGGTAACACCGGAATTGGCCGAAAGCGTACCGCTGGTCAGACCGGCCAGTTCCGTATGGCTGATGCTGACGGTGACATTGGTGATGTCGGTATCATAATCCACGGTCCGGTTTCCTGACAGTGTAATGGTGGCTGTATGGTCTCCGGTCCGGGTCACCGTACCTTTGCTGACTCCGGTCGGGAGATTGGTAAGTGTGAAGCCCGAGCTGTTGATTGTGGTATTGAAAACGTCTTCGGTAACTGTGAGGGTAATGACTTCTCCGTTCTCTGCACCTTCGGTGATATTACCGTCATCCGTCATGGTGAGGGAAGGGAGTTGATATTCATAGGCCCCGCGGTCAATAACACCATAGCGGCTCACACCTCTCTGATCGAGTGCCGGTGCGCCGGTTGATGTACCTGCATCACGTGCAGGGCTGGAGGCTGAGATGATTACCGTTTTGGTGGGTCCGCCATTGTCGGCGAGGGGTCCGAGCTGTGCGTTCAAAGGCACCGGATTATTCCCGCAAAGGTCGTTATTCACTCCATTGGAGAAATTGCTGTTATTAAATTTCCCGATTACATTATAACCCAGGCTGACATAAGTTCCGAAGGCATCATGGCCTAGTCCGGAGAGGCCTGAATTTCCATATGCACCGGAATTACCCATGATCAGGGATCCCGGAACGCCTCCGGATCCTGAAAGGGGTGTACAGGAATTGCCGGCAATAATTGAATTTCTGACCGAACAGGAAGCGCCCGTCACATAAAATGCTCCGCCATATCCGGCATTGCCGCCATTGCCTCCCGAGCCGTTGGTTCCTACCTGTCCGGGCTGACCATCTGATCCGGGAGGCGTAGGGATTGCGTGACCGGCAAAACCCCACATACCGCAGTCACCGCCGTTTCCGCCATTTCCGGCAACAGCACCGGCAACATTCTGTGTTGCTGTAACATTACACATATATCCCAGGGTAGAAGAAGAAGCTCCATAATAAGCTCCTCCGTAACCGGCATTGCCTCCTTTCCCTCCGTTACCACCGTTGCTGCCATCTCCTCCGGTACCACCGGTGAAAGGTGTTCCCAGAACAGGATTCTGAATGGAATCTGCACCGGGCATCCCGGCACCGCCGTACGCCCCGTTGCCTCCATTGCCCCCGCTTCCGGCCTGGTTAGCATAGAAAGTACAATTCACCAGCGAATCAATCGTTGCTGCATTGTATATCACTCCATTACCTCCGTTTCCGCCCTGACCGCCATGACCTCCGGCACCGCCTGCACCGCTTTGAATTGCGGCCACCGGTGACTGCATCCCGATTCCGCCGTCAGAACCATTGGTTCCGGCAGCACCCAGCCCGCCGATATTGCTGTCGAAAGTACACTCCCTGATCCGAAGGGTTCCGGAATTGCAGATCGCAGCTCCATCACCTCCGGATCCACCGTTTCCACCTGCAGTACCGGGTCCGCCGTTAAGGTCGCCCGGAATCGTTCCGCCGGGATAGCCCGGTGCAGGCGTACCACCAGTACCACCCGTTCCGGCCCGGTTACCGGTGAAAGTACATCGATAAAGATAAAGCTGACCCAGGTTGAAGATCCCGCCGCCGCTTCCCCCGATTCCGCCATCACCACAGGGGACTAATGGTCCGCCCGGAGGGTACACTCCCGGGCCGCCATCTCCTCCGTCACCACAATAATTATCAATGAGTTTGCAATTGATGAGCGTGAGCGTACCCTGATTCATGATACCGCCTGCGGGGTTGCCCTGTGCCCCGGCTTCAGAAGGACTGCTGCCGTTTGCCCCGTCAGCTGAACGACCATTTTTAATGGTGATATTCTTCATCGTCACCGTATAACCCGCGGCAATGTTAAAAACCCTGTTCGTCGCAATACCCGGAGAAGCTGCTGCCTGCACAGTGACATTGCCAGCACCCTGTCCCCGGATGTAAACATTCTTGTTTACCGTAATATTGGATTCCGTCATAACAGAACTTACAATATTCAGCGTATCTACTTGAGTCGCTGAGGCTGCATTGACGGCTGCCTGGATGGTGGTATACGTTTGTCCCGACCCGACATTCAAAACAGTCTGTGCCCGGGATGAACCGTGGGTCAGATATAAAACAAACAAGCTCAACAAAATACAGAGCAAAGGGTTCAGGGTAAGGTGCTTCTTCATATGTTAATCCTTTAAAAGTTTTTAGGGTTTGAAGATACAACAAAAAATATGGTTTTCAACCCCTGCCCGGATTTTTTTGGGAAATGAGTACATTTGTGACAAACGCCTGATATGGATATCCCTTCCTCATTGAACCGCCTTTTCAGGGAGCACAGAGGCACACTACCCGACAGCACAGAACTTTTACCCGCCTCTGGCTCTATGAGAAAGTACTACCGATTGAAAACTGCAGATTATTCTGTGATCGGGGCTTTCAATCCGGACGAAAAGGAAAACAGGGCCTTTACAGGCTTCACCCGGCATTTCAGGGGATCGGGATTTAAGGTCCCGGAAATACTGGCAGAAGACCTGAGCCGGCATTTCTATTTGCTGGAAGACCTGGGCGATGAAACTCTGTTCATGCGCATTTCCTCACTTCGTGGAAAAAATGGCGGCCATGAATTGATCCGGGCTCTTTACCAAAGGGTGGTCAGGGAACTTCCGCGCATACAGATTGAGGGAGGGCGCGGGCTGGATTACAGTCTCTGTTACCCGCGTGACCGTTTCGACCATCAATCCATGCTGTGGGACCTGAATTATTTCAAATATTATTTTTTGAAACTCGCCGGGATCAGCTTCGACGAACAGGGCCTGGAGGATGATTTTATCCGCCTGATCCGATCCCTGGAAAAGGCAGGGGCAGAAGACTTCATGTACCGCGATTTCCAATCGCGCAACATCATGCTCCGCGGCAGCGAGCTTTATTACATCGACTATCAGGGTGGCCGAAAGGGGCCACTGCAGTACGATCTTGCATCATTGCTCTGGGATGCCAAGGCTGATCTGGGAACTGAACTGAGACGGGAACTACTGGAACTCTATCTCAAGGAAGTTCAAAATTATAAAAAAGTTGATGCGGAATCCTTTTCTGATTTGTACTATCAGTTTGTATATATCCGTATCATGCAGGCCCTGGGAGCTTACGGCTACCGTGGCTTTTATGAACGCAAGGAACATTTTCTGCTCAGTATTCCTTATGCCATCAACAATCTCAGGTACCTGCTGGAGCATCATCCGCTACCCTCTTCGATGAAGCAGCTCGTGAAGTGTCTCTACGCCATTGCCGGGGATCCTTCACTGGAATTCAGTTTCGGGTCGCAGCAGGGACTGCACTTAAGTATACACAGTTTTTCATATAAAAAAGGGTTACCCAGGGATTTCTCAGGCAATGGCGGCGGTTTTGTTTTTGACTGCCGGTCGCTGCCCAATCCCGGACGCGAAGAAAAATACAAAGCACTTACGGGCAAAGACAAGCCCGTTGCGGAATTTCTGGAAAGTGAACCGGCCGTTCAGGCATTCATGGAAAATTGCAAGCAATTGGTTGCTTCATCCGTGGAAAACTACCTCGGGCGCGGCTTCAGTCACCTGATGGTCAGCTTTGGTTGTACCGGCGGCCAGCACCGCTCGGTATGGTGCGCCGAAAATCTCATGAAGGCTATGGTGAAGAAATTCGATATCCACGTCACGATCAAACACAGGGAAATCAAGGATGGGAAAAAAGAAGTGTAAAAGCGGCGAAAAGGACGGCAAAGACAAAAAACCGCGCTTTGAATGTGAACGTTGTGGCAGGAAAGACCACAAGGAGAAGCATCTTTGCAAGCCCGTTAAGATTAAAAAAAACTGATCCTCATGAGAGCCATGATACTCGCTGCCGGATTAGGGACAAGGCTTGGCCCACTGACAAAGCTTATCCCAAAAGCACTGGTGAAAATAGACGGGAAGCCCATGTTGGAGCATATCATTCTTAAACTCAAGGCGGAAGGGATCAGCCACATCATCATTAACATTCATCACCACTCAGATCAGATCAGGGAATTTCTGCGAACTGAAAATAATTTCGGATGTCATATTTCTTTATCTGATGAATCTGACTGTTTGCTGGACAGTGGCGGCGGATTGCGGAAGGCTTCGGGCTTTTTTAGTGACGGAAAGGACTTCCTTCTGCACAATGTTGATATTTTCAGTGAAGCCCCTCTGGGTGATTTCATCAGGCAGCACGAACAAAACGGTGCACTGGCCACGCTGATGGTCAGAAAGCGCCATAGCAGCCGATATCTGCTCTTTGATGAGAAAGACGAACTCAGGGGTTGGAAAAACACTGTCACCGGAGAGATCATATGTCCTGAAGGATACCGGGAGGGATACAGGGAAATGGCTTTCAGCGGCATCCATATGATCAGCCCGGAAATCTTTACGTTCATGCCGGAAAAAAGCAGATTCGGCATGACCGGGCTTTATCTTGACCTGTGCAGCCGGCAGAGGATCAGGGCATGGGAAGATCAGAGTGCATTTTTCTGTGATGCGGGAAAACCGGAGTCAATAACAATCATCAGCGATCGGATGAAAGAAAAGCGGAGGGGCTCATTATGACAAGTTTTCTGGGAGAACTGGCCGCTCTTGTATGGGAAAAATACAAGCAGGAAACACGATCGGTTTGCCTGGTTCTTCCCAACCGCAGAGCGGGCTTGTTTTTCAGAAAGCATTTGGCCCGCCTGGCCGGGAAACCGGTATGGGCACCGCGTGTTATGACCATCGAAGAAGTCATCACCTCGATCAGCGGGCTGAGCATCACAGACCCTACGGATTTATTGTTTGGCTTGTATGACGTTCACCGCGAGATCGGGAAGGACGAAGCACAGGATTTTGAATCCCTGATGCAATGGGGACCGATGCTGATCAAAGACTTCAGTGACCTGGACCTCTGCATGGCTGATGCGACGGCCGTGTTCAGGCACCTGGATGCTGAACGGGCTATGGCGCTGTGGAATCCGGACGGAAAACCGCTGACCGATATGCAGCAACAGTACCTGCGGTTCTACCGTTCACTGGAAGCACATTATCAACTCTTCAAAGAGCGCCTGCTAAAAAACAACACGGCATATATGGGCCTGGCCTTCCGCCGGGCTGCGGAATCCGCTGAAAAGATCAGCCGGATGGCGAGGGAGAACCATTACATTTTTGCAGGGTTTAATGCACTCAGCCCCTCAGAAGAAGTTGTGATCAAAAGCTTTATCGACAGCGGAAAGGCTGAGATTTACTGGGACGCAGACCCATATTATCTGGACCATCATGCGCATGAGGCCGGGACTTCCTTGCGGAAGATCCGTTCGGGCTGGAAGCTGAAAGAGCTCAGGTTCACATCCCCTCACTTAAAAAGCCATCCTTCCGAACTTCATATATGTGGCGTAGCGGGTCATAGCGGACAGGCAGAATATTGCGCCGGAATTCTGGCCACGGTTCCCAAAGAAGAAATTGAAAGCACCTGTATTGTTCTTGCTGATGAGAGACTCCTGATCCCCTTAATGAACGCCATCCCCGCTGATAAGGGCACTTTCAATGTAACCATGGGATATCCGCTGCATCAGACACCCCTTCACCAGCTGATCAGAAACCTGATCCGGATGCATGAACAGGGCGGACGGATCAGGGGGATGAGGAAGCGCGACGAAAGCGTTTTTTATCTGAATGATGTGATCGAAATCCTGAATCACCCCTATATTGCAGTAATTTCCGGAAACGCCAGTCACGCACTGGCGGCCGGGTCGCTTAGCAAGAACCAGATCTTTTTTCCGACTCCTGATGATCTTAAAAAGATGATCACAGAATTCGGCGGACCATGGGAAAAGATCGGTTTTATGTTCGGACCATGGACTGAAGGTGCGGACTTCTTCTTCAACGGAATTGAAGCGCTGCTGGGGCATTTGAAAAATGCTTTCAGCAAGAGGGAAGGGAATCTGGCAGACCTTGAATTTGTTTTTCAGTACCAATGCCTGCTGAATAAGCTGAAGGAGAACATCAGGGGAAAAGAGAATGCTTTTTCTTTCAGGTCTTCCTCGGCACTGCTGAATCAGCTCAGTCAATCCCTGAGCATACCGTTTTACGGTGAACCGCTCGAGGGTCTGCAGATCATGGGATTGCTGGAAACGCGCGGGCTCGACTTCAAACGTGTGATCATACTTTCGTGTAACGATGATCGCCTTCCGGGTAAGGCCTCTCATAACTCTTTCATCCCTTTTGAGCTGAGGTTGGCATTCGGTCTTCCTACCTTCAGGGAGCAAGAGTCCGTCACGGCCTACCACTTCTACCGTCTGCTTCAGCGGAGCGAGGATGTACACATGGTATACAACGCCATACCTGATGAGTTGGGTGGCGGTGACCGGAGCCGGTTTATTGAGCAGTTGATGACTGAACTACCGGCTCATAACCCGGGAGTCAGAATACACAGCAGCTTTTTCTCCCTGCCACCGCGGCTGAAATCAGTGGTTCCACGCATAAAGATCAGCAAAAGCACGGAGATCATGGACATGCTGAAAGCACGGGCAGCCAAAGGATTTTCACCCAGTTCTCTGAATGCCTACCTTTCCTGTTCACTGAAGTTTTACTTCACAGAAATTCTCGGCATCAGGGATGAGGAAAAACCGGAAGAGCAAACCGACAGTGCCACGATGGGGAAAGCCATCCATGAGGTGATGTTCGGCCTATATCAACCCTTCGGGGGCAAAAACATTTCTTCAGGTGATTTCGAAAAAATGAAAGACCGGGTACCGCTGATGGTGGCATCCGCGCTGGCAAAAAACCATCCGGGCGGTGATTTCCGCTACGGTAAAAACCTCCTGGTGCTGAAAGTAGCGGCGATGTACATCAACCAACTCCTCGACCGGGAGGCGGAATTCACGAAAGATCATGACCTGAAGATACTGGAGCTGGAAACACAGCTTGAAAAGTACTATGAGGTATCGGGCTATCCGGTTTTGCTGAAAGGCATTGCCGACCGTATTGACAAAAGCGGCGGGCTGATCCGTATCATTGATTATAAAACCGGACTGGTCAAGGCATCAGAACTGAAAGCAGAAAGCCCGGAAGATTTTCTGGACGAGGAAAAGTCCCGCGACAAATGCTTTCAGTTATTATATTATGCATTTCTATATCTCAGGAATCATCCGGAAGAAGCCGGTAAAATCAGTTCGGGCATCATTTCTTTCAGGGCATTGAACCAGGGATTAATGTCTGCTTCACTGGGCAAATCAGAGCTTTTTACAGCGGAGCACGGTGATGAAATGGAACGTCTGGTTCTTGGCATTGCGGAAGAGATCCTGAATCCTTCACTGCCCTTCATTCAAACCATGGAAGAAAAGCATTGCCAATACTGTATTCACAAACAGGTTTGTCTCAGGGTTTGAACAGGCTGTTCAGCGCTCTTGCTTCTTTCTTCTTTGCATTTCAGCCCTGATCATGCTCAGCTCCCTGCCGCTTTGTCCTGCAACAGAAGTATTTTCCTGAGCACGCCTGAGCAGGTAAGGAATCACGTGACGCAGTTCTCCGTAAGGAAGGTACTTACACACCTGATAGCCGGCGGACGCCAGGTTATGGGTAATATGATCACTCATTCCGAAAAGCTGTGAAAACCATATCCGGGAGCAAGCGGGTTCCAGTCCGTATTCAGCCATCAGACGACAGAGCAGGAGGTTGCTGTTCTCATTATGTGAACCGCAGAATACTGCAGCATTCCCGGGGTGCGCCAGCATCATCGTGAGCGCCTGGTCAAAGGCTTCATCAGTTTCCTTCTTTGACGAGTATACCGGAGATATCAGGCCTAGTCTGGCGGCCCGTTTTCTTTCTTTCTCCATATAAGCACCCCTGACGAGTTTGAAGGCAGGGACGAAACCTTTCTGAAGAGATTGGGACAATACATCTTCAAGGTGCTGAAGACGATCGTGCCGGTACATCTGCAGGGTATTGAACACCACGGCCCGGTCATGGTTCAGCTTCAGCATCATTTCCATAACCACTTCGTCAATGGCCGGCTGTATCCAACTCTCTTCAGCATCGATCAGTATTGATGTTCCCTTGCCTGCAGCAGATTCACAGAGGCTGATCAAACGTTGCCGTCCCCTGCTCCAGGCCTCATTCTCAGAAGCATTCAATATTATCCCGGTGCTGATTTTCTCCAGCAGATCCGGCCGGATCAGACCGCTGGGTTTGAACACCGCAAAGGGGATTGCGCTATCGTTTGCCGACCACTCAATCACTTTCATGACTTCATTCCAAAGCTTCTCCATATGGCTTTCGTCCGGATTGCCTTCCACACTATAATCGGGAACAGATCGAATCCCGAAGCTTTGCAGTTTTTCGACAACGGGCTTACATTCACTTAAGGTTTCCCCGCCGCAGAAATGACGGAATACTGTAGGCTTCAGAGCCCACTTCAGGGGCAAGCGCAGCATCAGGGATAGGCTGATCATTGCAGATCCGGCTCTAACCAGCCAGGGCCAGGAGATCAGTGAGAAAAGGCGCTGCGCTCTTTTCAGGGATTTTGCGTCATACTGACGAAAAGCCAGGGAGAGGTTATGAAAATCCGGAAGTGTCATATCGGGAATCAGGAGTAAAGATATGATTATTCCAGGAATTTTTTGTTTAGGTAATTTTACTTCGTTGATTTTGGTACTTTTACCAAAGAATCAACCTTCCCAAAAGGCATTTATTACTTACCCATTAACATATTAATCTGATGAAGAAGCTTCTGATTAGCTCAATCAAATCCACCCCTTTCATTTTCCTGCTGATATCCTGTATGGGTATTTATGCTCAGTCTCCGCAGAAATTCAACTACCAGGCAGTATGCCGTGACAATGCAGGAAATATCATCGCCAATCAGGCGGTTGACCTGCGTTTTACGATCCACGACCTACTCCCTGCGGGAACAGCACTCTACCAGGAAACACATACTGTTACAACCAATACCTTCGGCCTGGTTACAGTTGAAGTTGGCGGTGGAAGTGTGGTTTCGGGAAACTTCAGCAGTATTCCATGGGGCGCTGGTGCCAAATATCTGGAGGTGGAGCTGAACACTGGCGGGGGTTATGCTGTGGTCGGCACTCCGCAATTGCTTAGTGTCCCTTATGCATTATACGCCAATCAGTCGGGCACACCGGGCCCTGCCGGCGCAACAGGGGCCACGGGCGTTACAGGCCCTACCGGAGTCGGGCTGACCGGGGCGCAGGGACCAACAGGAGCGACAGGGATTACCGGTCCCACGGGAGTTGGCCTGACCGGGGCCCAGGGTCCTACCGGGCCCACCGGAATTACGGGTCCCACCGGAACAGGCCTGACCGGGGCCCAGGGTCCTACCGGGCCCACCGGAATTACGGGTCCCACCGGAACAGG
>CALGYY010000017.1 GCA_937934705.1 uncultured Bacteroidota bacterium | reverse complement strand
AAATACCCGCTGAGCCCTTTACCACCCGTGATAACTTCACTGCAATAAACGCAGGACTGAACAATCTGAAAAACATCAGCGTCAGCTTCCGGCAGCATGCATTTAATGTGATCACCGGTGTTTCCGGGAGCGGAAAATCCAGCCTGGCAGATTTCCTGAGAAACCACAGCATCCCATCAGGAAGCGGAGGATGCGATGCGTTTTCAAAGGTCATTCATGTGGATCAGTCGCCCATTGGCAGAACACCCAACAGCAATCCCGCAACTTACACAGGCTTGTCGGACCACATCAGGGATCTCTTTGCATCCCTGCCTGAATCAAAGGCCAGAGGTTTTAAAAAGGGACAGTTCTCGTTTGTGGTCCGCGGGGGGCGCTGCGAAAGCTGCGGTGGTGCGGGGAGCCAGCAGGTGGGCATGCATTTCCTGGGCAATGTCAGCGTAGTTTGTGAAGACTGCAATGGTAAGCGCTTCAGCGAGGACACCCTTTCTGTGCACTACCGCGGCAAGAGTATTTTTGATGTTCTTGAGATGACGCTCGCCGAAGCTCACGAATTCTTCAGTGACCAGAAAAAGATCAGGGCGTATACTTCAATTTTATCAGAACTTGGGTTGGGGTACCTGAAACTCGGACAAGCGTCGAACACATTGTCGGGCGGGGAAGCCCAGAGGGTCAAACTGGCCACAGAGCTCGTCAGGTCTGCAACATCACATACGCTGTATATACTCGACGAACCCACCACAGGTTTGCACATGGCGGATGTCAGGGTGTTGCTTGCGGCCCTGAAGAGCCTCATCGCCAAAGGCCATACCCTGCTTTGCATTGAACATGATCCGTTTTTTATTCTGCACGCCGACCATATTGCGGATCTCGGACCCGGAAGCGGAAGGGAGGGCGGATCCCTCGTTTTTTCAGGCAGTCCGGCTGAGTTGCTAAAACACTCTGAATCCCTTACCGCCCGGGCCCTGCGGCAATACCTGGAAAGAGATTTCGGGCAGATGTCCCGGGAAACAAGGGCATTGTCATGTGATGGTGACATCTGCCTTGAGGGGGTCCGCACCCATAATCTGAAAAACATAAGCGTCAGTTTCCCCCCTGAAAGCATCTGCCTGGTGAGTGGTCGCTCGGGCAGCGGTAAATCAAGCCTGGTGATCGACACGCTTTATGCTGAGAGCCAGCGCCGGTTTATGGAGGGAATGTCGTCGTACATCCGCCAGTTCATTGGCAAAGCCGGCAACCCTGAACTTGAAAGTGCTACGGGACTGATGCCCGCACTTTGTGTCGAAAAAAAGAAGGCCTCAGGAAACCCGCGTTCAACAGCAGGAACCTACACCGGGCTTTACGATCTGTACCGCTTACTGTTCAGTCGCGTTGCCACCAATGGGGCCGGTGAGAAACACGGGCACTCAGGGGGATTCTCTTTTAACAACGAGTCAGGAGCCTGCCCGCAATGCAAAGGATTGGGAAGTATAACCACCTGCGATCCCGAAAAACTGATCACGCATCCGCATCTGCCACTCATTGCCGGAGCCCTTTCGGGAAGCACCACAGGACGCTTCTACGGTGATCCCGACGGCCAGTTTGCAGCCACTCTTATGACGGTTGGCCGGTCACTGGGTTTCGACTTCAGTGTGAGCTGGAAAGATCTGGGGGACGAGGCCAGAAAAGTGGCTATGTTTGGATGCGGTGAGACTGTCTTCGAAGTGGACTGGAAGTACAAAAGGGGAAACCACCAGGGTATCCACCATCTGACGACGGTGTGGCCGGGCTTCACGGGACTCGTAAACGAGGAGTATGTCCGTAAGCATGCCGATCACCGTGGAGAGACGATGATGCCGCTCATGCGGCAGGAGATCTGCGGGATGTGCGGCGGAACCCGTTTGCGTCGGGAAATACTGGAGTACAGGATCGGCGGTAAAAATATCGCTGAAGTCTGTACCATGGAGAACGCTGAAGCCCTGGATTGGTTCACTTTGCTGTTGCAGAATTCCCTGGAAAACAATCTCGATGATCAGGCCACCGAACGCATCGGACAGGAGATCCTCAGGAAACTGGAAAGCATGAAACTGGCCGGACTGGAATATCTTTCCGCCGATCGGCTGATCTCCACGCTAAGCGGAGGGGAATTCCAGCGCATCCGTATGGCCGGACTTGCACGTTCACCATTGTGCGGCTTATGCATTGTAATTGACGAACCCTCGTTCGGACTTCACTTTAATGACCGCGCACGCATCGCGGATATCATCCGCAGAGTCCGTCAGAACGGAAATACAGTAGTCATGATCGACCATTCACCGGAGATGGCCGGTATTGCTTCATATGCCGTGAAACTGGGACCGGGGGCAGGTCCTGAAGGCGGGGAAATCATTTACCAGGGATCCGCGGAGACCATACGACAGCAACTCGCGGACGGCCAGTCACGGAAAATTTTGATGAAGGAGAACACAGATACCGGCATTCTGATCCGGGGTGCCTGTGCCAACAACCTGAAAAATCTGGACATCAATTTTCCATCGGGACAACTGGTGGTGATCAGTGGTGCCAGCGGCAGCGGGAAGACCAGCCTGGCTGAAGAAGTGATCATGGCTTCCTTCCGTCAGGGCAAGGCTGTTCATTGCAGCAGCATCAGCGGGCTGGAACAGTTCAACGATATTGTTTATATTGAGCAGGACATCCCTCACGGATCTGCACTGTCGGTTCCCGCAACCCATCTCGGAATTTTCGATATAGTCCGAAAAACCTTCGCTGCATCACAGGAAGCCAGAGCCAGAAATCTTACCGCCTCCCATTTCAGTTTCAACAAACGTGAAGGGCAATGCAGCGACTGTCAGGGTAAAGGCTACCATGAGGTCAGCATGGATTTCTGGAGCAACAGCAGGGTCTTATGTGAGAGCTGCAAAGGGAGCCGTTACAATAACACCGTCCTGCAAATCAGTATCGGAGGATTGAACATTGCCGGAATATTATCAGCGGACTTCAGAGATTTTGAAAGTTGGTGCCGTGAATACTGCGCTCCTTCCGAATGGAAAAAGATCCAGCACACTTTTTCGCTCATCAATATGGCTGGTCTTTTCTTCCTGAGCGCCGGACAAGCCATGGAGACCCTGTCTACCGGTGAACTTCAACGACTCAAGCTGGTAAAGGGAATATCCGGATCCAAAGGAAAAACCCTTTACATCCTTGATGAACCCACCGGTGGCCTCCACCCTGAGGACACCCGGGATCTCCTGATACTTTTTCAAAACCTTCTCATAATGGGCCATAGCCTGCTGTGCATCTCTCATGACCGATTGATCATTGAAGCCGCACACACCCATATTGAGCTGGGCCCAGGAGGCGGGAAACACGGAGGTTATCTCATGGAACAGAATACCGGGGTCTGAGAAAATGAAGGTGTATGAATTCCTTTTTGCGGAAGACCCAACACATTCTTCTCTTCATTATACATTCCATATTCTATTATAAACACGGAAAAACCGGTAATTTTTACCAACAAACATTATAATAAATACGTACTTTTGCGCAAACAGAACAATGCAACGTATATTACTTCAAATTAAACAATCTCACCCATGAAAATTCTTACATCTTTGAGCAAATGGATACTGCTTCCTGCGCTTCTGATCGCAGCTTATTCATCAAATGCGCAATGTCCGACCATCACCTGTCCCGCCAATATTGTTGTGAATAATGATCCCGGCAGTTGCGGGGCGGTGGTCAGTTTTTCGGCACCAACAGGAAATAACCCCTGTGGCATGATTTCCGACACCTTTCTTTACACTGGCGCAATTCAGACCTTTACGGTACCGGCCGGAGTAACTACTGTGACTATCGTTGCTGCCGGCGCCCAGGGCGGTTCTGTGACAACGACCTGCGCAGCTACGGGCGGACGGGGTGCACGAATGTCGGGGGATGTGGCTGTCACCCCGGGTGAGGTACTCTCGATTCTGGTAGGCCAGCAGGGATTGACCAACGGTTCTGATGCCGGCGGTGGTGGCGGCACCTTTGTGGTCAGGGCAGGAAATGTTCCCCTGGTGGTTGCCGGCGGTGGCGGCGGTGCAACCATTAACATAGGAACCTGCGGCTCCAACCGCGACGGACTGGATGCTTCCATCACCACTTCAGGCACCGCAAGCGGAAATGGAATGGTGGCAGGCGGTACGGCCGGCAACGGTGGCGGTGCAAGCACCGGCTCTGGTGGCGGCGGTGGCGGTTTCTATACTGATGGCGTCGCAGGAACCGGTCTGGCCAATAACAATGGTAAAGCCTATGTGAACGGTGGTATTGGAGGAACGGGTAACAATAACGATTTCGGCGGCTACGGAGGTGGTGGCGCAGGTTGGTTCACGGGCGGCAACGGCGGCGGCGGCGGCGGCTATTCCGGTGGCGGCACCAGCGGCACACAGCCCTTTACCGGCGGAGGTGGTGGCGGCTCCTATAATATCGGAACCAACCAGGTGAATACTGAAGGAGCACAGACAGGAAACGGAATAGCCATCATTTCTTACACTGATCCGGGCGTTATTTCACAGATTGCTGGTCTGACAAGCGGTTCCTTCTTTCCCGGGGGCACTACCACACAGACTTTCATCATAACGGATTACCTGAACAATACCGATACCTGCACTTTCACCGTAACGGTTAACGACAATGAAGACCCGGTTCCCGTGGTCCTGAACCTGCCGGTTCTGACGGATCAGTGTTCGCTTACTGCTACTCCCCCCACAGCAACTGACAATTGCGGCTGGATCATTACAGCCACCACATCTGACAGTCTGACCTACGACACCCAGGGAAACTATACGATACATTGGGTATATGATGACGGAAATGGAAATCTGGTCTATTCCGATCAGGATGTGATTATTGAAGATACTACAGCACCTGCCTTCACCTGTCCTTCAGATCTGGATGAATGTGATGGGTATTCTTCCATCAGCATTGCCCCTTCAGGTGTTTCAGATAATTGTGGCGGAACGGTCATCGTGACATATCATCTGAGCGGTGCGACTATTGCCACCGGAAGCAATGATGCCAGCGCGGAACCTTTCAATACCGGCACCACAACAGTTACTTATGTTTTTGATGACGGCAACGGGAATGCCGACAGTTGCAATTTTACAGTAACCATCGACCCCTTACCCGCTGTGTCGTTCAGCGGACTGGACAGTTTTTACTGCGATTATTATGCTGCGGATACCCTGAGCGGGATGCCTGCCGGTGGAATCTTCAGCGGTCCCGGCATCAGCGGAATTGTATTTGATCCGGGAACGGCAGGTACCGGAACCCATAATATACTCTACTCTTATACGGATGGAAATGGTTGTGAAAATACTGAAAGCCTCAGCGTTGTGGTTGACCAGTGCGCGGGGATCCGCACCGATCAGGCCGTTTCAGTGGTTTCAGTCTATCCCAACCCTTCTGACGGATCCTTTACCATTCAACTGAGTGAAGCAGCAGGAATTGAAATTCACAACAGCCTCGGCGGACTGGTTTTCACTCAGCAACTGGAGCCCGGAAATCATATGGTACGACTCAGTCAGGCCAAAGGCTTG
>CALGYY010000016.1 GCA_937934705.1 uncultured Bacteroidota bacterium | reverse complement strand
CGGGACAGTCGGGTAAGGGTTCAAAAGCCAAATTCAGGGTGAATGCGATTGACTGCGGAGACGGCCAACTGGAAACTATAGCAAAATAAGTTCCGGGCTGGAGCAAAATTTCGGTAAGTGTTACTGATGTTCCGGATGAAGTGGCTGATCTGAGCACCGCTGCAGGTGATACAGGATCAGGGCAATCTTCAAGGATAAACAATCCGAGGTACGAGTCCGTGGTTGTCATTGAGCCGCCAAGATATCCTGCTTCGGTCAGGGTGAATTCAAACACCATATCGTCGCCTGTTATATAATAGCTGTTAGGTGTAATCCATCCATATTCGTAGTCGTCGCCAAAGCCTTCGGTTGTCCCGGTGTAATTAAATGGCAGTGAAGCGATAATGTATGGATTTTCACAAGTGGACCCGGCGGGGCGAACAAAACCGTTTCCGGAAAGTGGAACAGTATTGGTAGCCTTTGATCCCAGGTTATCAACAATAACGAGGCTTGCAATTTTATCGCCTGCCGAAGTGGGGGTGAATGTCACAACAACCGAGGCTGACTGGCCACCTGTCAGACTGATTGGATAAGAGTTGTTATCTGTAAGTGCAAACTGATCAGCATCGGTTCCGGTAATCGAAATGGCCGGATTGATAATCAGTGTGCCTCCGCCAACATTGGTTATTGTAAACTGTTGAGCAGAAGTTTCTCCAACTCCGACTATTCCATAATTTTTTGATAAAGGAACGATTGAAATCTCAGGTGTGGCGGGAGGTTCCTGGATAACCAGGTTGTTGATCATCAAATCATTATCGGCATTTGAGACGGTTGATTCTCCGTAAAAACCGATTTTAATAATGCCACTGAATGCAGATAACGGAATGATGACTCTTTCTCCGTCAGGACTGATATTATTATATACATAGGAAGACCCTGCATTATCCCACAAGCGAAGTGTATTGGCTGATGTCCAGGTAACGCCGCCATCAGTTGAAATTACAACTGCAAATCTGTCATCAGTTCCGTTTGTTGCAGGAGGACCCGATGATGCATAAGCGTTTAAAGCGAGATCGAACTCGAGTTGGTATGTTCCCGTTCCGAGATCAATTTCAGGCGTAATCAGCCACTCATATCGACCTGTTCCATAGATATTTAGCCTCTGAGCTTTGTCGGTACTGGGTACTACATTTCTCCAATCGTCTTTAAGCCAGAAAGAGGTTGTTCCGGTGAGTGTTGTCGGAGCTAATAATTGACCTTTTGATTTGGTCCAGCATGCGTCAGGGTCCTGAGCGGCATCAAAATTATTGGAATAGGGGGCCGGGTATGCAGCGGAACAAAGCGTAGTGGCATTTGCATTAACGTTTGATGAAGAATAGATGCCACCGGCAACTGACCATGCCCTGTAATAATACTGTGTACCCTGTATGAGGCCTGTATGGTTGCTTGTACCGGCTGCGGCGATATTAAGTACCGTGCCGCCTCCGGTTATAGGATCACCGGAATTGTAATTGCCCGAAGGGGTTCCGAATGTATTTGAAGTGTTCCATGCTATCATTATATTATTACCTGCAACATTGGCAATTGTTGTAAGATCAATCTGCGATCCGCTAATCGCTGCTGCTGTGATGCTTGCAGGAGGATTGGGCGCCGTTGTAACTGATCCGACAAGCGGTGAAGTGGTAAGATACAGGGGCCCGCCGCTGCACAATGAATTCATTGAGAAAACATGGAAATAATACAATGTACCTGCAGTTAGACTAGAGGCAGTGAATGAAACTGCCGCTGAGGATTGCACTACTGTAGCATTGCCTAACGTAGCGCCAATGGCATAGGTTGTTCCGTTTACCGGAGTGGCAGTTGGTAATCCGTCTGGAGTCCTTATTACCAGGTAGCTGTCAGAACCGGCTGCTGCGGTAAATGAACCGCTGACGGAAGTTGTTAATGGAGTCAACAGCAAAGCTGTGGGCTGGTTTGTAGGATTGGTACAGGGTACCGGTGGGGTCCATGTGAATGTGAGACCACTTGCCGGAAGCAAGGTTGTACTATAGGAACAAGTAGAAGAATTTGATATACCAGGTGCAGAAGTTGCCCATGTGTGTGTGCCTGTTGTTATTAGACGGTTACTTACATTTGCAGGGAAAGAATTGTTTGCCCCCCTTAACCCAACCTGGCCCGAACCTGATGATGGTGTGCCATTAAAATTGAAGTCATAAACAACATTGATACTGTTGTCCTCCTTAAGTCTTATTTGAAAATTCCATCGCCAATATGGAGTAGTAGTTGAAGTGCTATATGGCCTGAAATTTGAAAATTGGACTACAAATTCCCGATTAGGAGAAGAATTGACTGTCTCGTACCTTATTTCACCTGTGTAGCCAGAGACGTTGTACAGTGAATTTAAGTCTCTTCCTATTGCTGCTATACAACCTGCATATGCTGTAGTAGCACTGATTGGTGTGTAACCATTCGTTAAGGGTACAGTTGCGCCGAAAGTTATGTACCCATTCGTATTGATAGTAAGACCAGTGTATCCAATACCATCAAATGTAAAAGAAAATGGAATGGTCCCCGATTCTAAGGTGTAATTAACATCATCAAGGGATCCTGCTCCTGAAGCTGATGTAGCCGTAGCAATGACAGTTCCTCCTGTTATCGGGATGTAAGATCCAGACGAACTGATAAAAGAATACGAACCTACCTGCCCCCACGAGCTTCCGGCCCATAGAAACAGCACAATTAGTAATGTAAATAATT
>CALGYY010000015.1 GCA_937934705.1 uncultured Bacteroidota bacterium | reverse complement strand
TTCCTTGTTAAGTTTGCCGATTGTTATTCACCGGATACCGCGCAGCAGATCTATGGACAAGTGACTGTTTGCGCATCAACCAACGGACTAACGTATTCCATAGACCCTATTTTCGGCGCCACTGATTACCACTGGTGTATTTCCGGCAATCTGACCATCACCGCAGGACAACATTCCACTTCCGTTACTGTAGATGTCGGACCCGTATCCGGTACCGATACCATCTCCGTTTATGGGATAAACAGTTGCGACAATGGCTTCCCGAAATCAATAGTAATCAGTGTGATGCCAAGACCTGTACCGGTAATAACAGGTGCAGACAGTGTTTGTTCGGGGGATACGGTCACCTATTCAACGCCCGGTGGCATGTACGATTATTCCTGGGCAATCTCTCCAGGTGGTATTATTGTTTCCGGTGGATCTGCCATCGACAGCACCGTTGTTGTCTATTGGACCGCCGGTGGAGCCCAGTGGATCAGCGTTTCTTACAGGTTGGGGATTTGCGTATCACTTCAGCCTGTAGAGAAACAGGTATGGGTGACAGCAGCCAGTGCGGTGAATATAACCATTTTTCCATCATCCGACTCTGTCTGTGTAGGAAACCCTGTCACCTTCACCGCAACCCCCGTCAATGGCGGCACAAATCCTTCCTACCAGTGGAAAGTCAACGGTGTCAATGTGGGTACAAATAGTCCCCTATTCACATATGTGCCCGCAAACATGGATCTTGTATCCTGCATCCTGACATCCTCTCTAACAACCTGCATCACCAACAACCCCGACACCAGCAACGTCATCACCATGACCGTGAATCCAAACCTTCCGGTCAGCGTTTCAGTCACCCCATCAGCAAATCCCTTCTGCATAGGTACCCCGATCACATTCACCGCAACTCCTGTCAATGGCGGAATTACGCCAATTTATCAATGGCAGGTGAACGGAATAAATGTCGGCAGCAATAATCCTGTTTTCACGTACATCCCTGCATCCCTGGATCTTGTATCCTGCATCCTGACCTCCTCACTTCCTGACTGCCTTACCAACAACCCCGACACCAGCGCCGTGATCTCCATGATCGGGTTTCCCGGACTTCCGGCCGATGTGACGATCACCGCCTCACCCAGCCCTTCCTGCGAGGGAGTTCCCGTTACCTTCACCGCCACACCGATCAACGGCGGATCCAACCCGTCATTTCAATGGCAGGTTAACGGCATGAACGTCGGCACAAATAGTCCGGTATATACATATGTTCCCGCATTCGGCGACAGTATCCGATGCATCATGACCTCAAATCTGGCATGTGTAACCAACAATCCGGCATCCGGTATATGGTATCTGGTATCCGTCAGCCCTGCACCTGTCGTCACCTTCACCCCCTGCTTCGATACAATAACCACAACGAACGCTAAGCCCATCAAGTTGAAAGGCGGCATTCCGCTTGGAGGTACTTATTTCGGGCCCGGAGTCGTTGCAGGCTATTTCTATCCCAACCTGGCCGGGGTGGGAACACACCTCATTAGATATATCTATACCAATGCAGGACTGTGTTCCGATTCCACGAGTTCACGAATTCACGAGTTCACGAGTCCATTGTTTAATTGTGGTAATAATTTGATTGATATTCGTGATGGGAAAAGTTATCCGACCATTCAAATTGGAAGCCAATGCTGGTTTGCCGCTGACCTGGATTATGGCGTTCAGATTTCTGAATCCATTCATCAGAGGGATAACTGCATTTCTGAAAATTATAGGACGGTAGTCGGCGGACGGCAGACGGCAGTTTATCAATGGGATGAAATGATGATATATGATAATACACCGGCTTTACAGGGCATTTGTCCGCCAAACTGGCATTTACCAACTGAAATCGAATGGGGAGTCCTCTTCTCCAACTGGACCAACAACGCGTTCGCGGCAAGTCCGTTGAAGTATTCAGGTTACTCGGGATTTAATGCTGTGCTTTCAGGCGTCAGGCATCAAACTGTACAATGGGATTATCAGAATTTCGCCACATTTTACTGGTCATCAACAGCCTACGGCCCTTACAAGGCCTGGGCGCACGGGATGAACGATCCCGACCCGAGCGTTTCGTACTATCCTTCGTTGAGGTCGAATGCATTTAGTGTAAGGTGTATCAGGGATTGAGCTTTTTTCAAAAACACGGAGTGCAATCGAAATTAAAGAAAAACCAATTATCAATAAACCGGTAAAAAGAACACAAATGAAAACAAAAATCAATGCCCTTATAATTACAACCATTGCCATACTCGGTTTAACAGATATGGTTACTGCAGAAACATTAAATTTTGGTATTTATTTCCAGGATGTCTCCGGAAATCCACCAACAGCTTATCATGTTAGAGTAAGAGTAGCATTTTATGATGGCACTTACAGCAACTGGTTTACAGATAGTCAGATTACAGGTTATCCAACCTCTGGATGGCAACCAAGTACTACCTATTCAAATCTCAGTATTCAGGTTTCGCTTCCAAGTCCTATACCCGCAGATTTCTGTTACCTGCAGGCAGAAGTTTGGAAGGATCTAACGCTTGAACTAAGAGCAAGTTCAAGTTGGAAGCCCAAAAGCGATCCCATAAACTTTGGTGTCATCGATTGTGGCATAATATATTGATATGCAGTAATTTTTAGTGAGATTTTTCATGCTCCTCCCTGGAGAGTAAGCTTATTTTATTGTATTTTTAAGTCCGAATAAATAGATCTTCGATTATAAAAACAACTATATCACAGAGCGTTCTATTTGTGGGGGTAAAAATAGTTGCATTTTTCTCAGTTTTTGCCTGTAATCCCTCTTTTGCCCTTGCTCCTCCTGTAAAACC
>CALGYY010000014.1 GCA_937934705.1 uncultured Bacteroidota bacterium | reverse complement strand
CTGCATCCGATGTATCTTTAAAAATCCATTCTTCTACGATTTATCAACAAGCAGGCGAAAATACAGGTCCGATATCGGAGGTTACTTTTAGCGGAGACCCCAAGGACAAACTCGGTTTCTTGCAGGGTGAAACAGTTCATATTGAAGTAAAAAATCCTGCCGGAGAAAGTATCATTTGTGATACGAAAGTGGATCCGAGCGGTTCCTGGAGTTGTACCGTAAAGTTATGGAAAACAACACCTGTATTTGGCACATATTATTACAGGGTTCGCGGGTTGACCTCGGGAGTATCATTCACCGGTTCCTTTAATAATGAAGGGACCGTACAGGGGATTGAACTCCGAATGGATGAAATTCCGGTGACGGAGAATGGGGTAGTGTTTTCCGATTCAGTGTTGGACGCTGTAATTGTAGCAAGTTCAGACAAACTTGATTTTATATGGAGTTCAACTGAATATCAGCTGCAGAAGCGGGTTTGCAGCAGCGGTGCAAGCTGTAAGTGGGAAAGTGTCTCCGCCAGTGCCTGTCTTAGCCAACCAACACCCGATTTGAAAGGTGAATTTTCTGAAAAAGAAGTGGTCTTTCAAGACGTGTTGGAGGAAACGCAAAACGGTGACATTTATCGGCTGTTGTTTACAACTTATTCAGACTCAAAGTGCAATAAAACCAATAACAGTCAGTGGTATTACACCGAACAGTTTACCGTAGAGGCCAATCCGACAGTCACCACAGTTACCTGCGTCCAGACAGACGATCAGACCGGCAAGACCATGACATGTGAAGCGGAGGTAAAAAGGACTGTTCATTCAAAAGGCAGTCCCTCCGGGTTGGTCCGTTTTTTGGTAGAAGGATCTGAAAACGCGATCCAGCATCCATTTTCATGCGATCTTTCCGGTTCAGCGGATGGGGTATCTGTTTGCCAGACTACTTTCAGATCGGAAAATTCGGGTACGTACAACCTGCAGGCTGAATATGTGAGTGATTCCGAATTGGACCTGGGCAGCACAAGCAAATGGCTGCCGGTCACATTTTTGATCAAGAAACCCGTTCTCAACGTAATAGCTGACCCGCAAATAAAGACCTATGGTCAAAGTGACCCTGTTCTGACCTATTCCTATGATCCGAGCGACACTTTTGTCTCTTTCAGCGGTATGTTGGAACGTGAACAGGGCGAAGACGCCGGTGTATATGCCATAAACCAGGGCACCCTGTCGGTTGAAGGGTATGATATTAAGTTCAACCCGGCCACGTTTACGATTGAAAAAGCCCGTGCTTTTATCCAGGCGGCCGGATATTCCGGTGTCTACGACGGTCAGGCTCACGGGGTTGATGGTAGGGCCACAGGAGTAATGGGGGAGGACCTCAGCGGCTTGCTAAGTTTTGGGCCAACCTTCACGGATGTTCCCGGCGGACTATCATTCTGGTCTTTCAGCGGAAATACCAATTATCTGGCGGATGAAGAGAATGAGGTTCCGGTCACCATTTTCCCGAGGGAGATCGAGGTCACGGCCAATGCTCTTTCAAAGGATTATGGAGATTCTGATCCATTATTAAGTTATTCAGTCAGCGGCGGAAGCCTGGTGAACGATGATACCTTCTCCGGCAACCTTTCACGTGAACCGGGCGAAAACGCCGGATTATTCTTTTTAGAACGTGGAACACTGACGGTCAACCCCAATTACAACCTGACCTTTGTCAGTGCCTGGTTCAGGATCAACAGGCGACCGATTACAGTTGCAGCGGATCCGCAAAAGAAGCTGGCGGGTGAGGCTGACCCTGTACTGACGTATCGAATCCAGCATGGCAGTTTGATCGGTAATGACATGTTTGGAGGAAGCATTGCCAGGTCTCCCGGTGAAGCGCCCGGCGCTTACGGGATCAATCAAAGCAGTTTGTATCTGTCGGATAACTATGAACTGTCGTTCATCCCTTCCACTTTTGCGATTTATATAACTTCGGACCAACTTGACGAAGATTTTGACGGCGTCCTTAACGCGGAAGATAACTGCGTATTTAAATCAAACATTGACCAGGAAGATTCTGACGCTGACGGGTTTGGAGATGTCTGTGATCCTACAGACAACAGGTTATTAGCTTCCATGATCGTTCCGGTCACCGGAAGTTCAGGATTAAGTGATACGAATTGCAGCGGCGAAACAGTCTTATCACTTGAGAACGGTGACCGCGTTACGCTTCCTTCTGATTTATGTGGATGGAAGGTATCACTGAGTCGTGAACCGCAAGCCAGCCTGCCAGCTGAATTGCCCGAAGGATTTGAGTTTATTTCTGCAATGAATTCCACCTTATTGCAGGGTGACAATCCTCAATCCTCGTTGCCTGATGGGGCAAATCTGGATTTCAATCTGCTCATTCCGGCCAAGAATAGTGACGATAAAGCGCTGATCTTCTATTGGGACGAACACCGAAATGATGGCGGCGGTGGTTGGGTCAATATTCCTTCTTGTCTGGGGCTTGAACCATTGGCTGTTGACTCGAGGAATAATGAAAAATACCGCGAGATTACCAAGTGTGTTACTTTGCAAAGTCCTTCAAACCTTGAGTTTTCAACGAATTTTCCGGGTTTGTTTGTTCTTGTAATACTGAAATAGTTGAAATACAATCTTCAAATCAGACAGAAATTGTCGTGTTAAATTTTCATAAAATATTTGCACGATTAATTGACAAAAGGTTAATTTATGGTAATAATATAGTTACTGAAATATAATTGTTTATTGTTATTGGTAATTGGGACGCGAGGATACTGGTACTTAATTTGGTCGCATGCTTATTAGTAGGAGAATAAGCGAGTATCAGTGGAGCGAATTGCGAAACCGGCCTTTGTGAAGGTCGGTTTTTTGTATTTGCGATTAGAGGTTAGGAGGCAATATGAAATACAAATGGTTTAATTTCCTTCAAATAATAATCATCGTAATTTTTTTGTTAGGTTCTTCAAACCTGCAGATGGTCTTCGCTCAGGATGAAGCTCCTGTTGTTGCTGATTCAGAAACAGTGGTTGAGGAACCCTCGACTGAAGGGGTGGTTGAAGAGACTCAAGCGCCTGACCCTGAAGTGACAGAAGCTCCTGTGGAGGTTACTCCGACTGAGGCGGTTACAGAAGAGCCAGCCGAGGTTCCTCCAACAGAAGTGGTCACTGAAGTCCCTGAGGAGACCGAAGTTCCCGTGGAATCATCTGCAATTGGAGAGCCGACGGCCGAACCAACTGAAGAACCTGCTCCTGAAGAGGTCATTGCTGATGTTGTTGAAACATTGGATGAAGAAAACCTGACCTTGACGGATGAGAGCGGTGAAGCGTTGGACATGGCCAGTCAAGAGACGGCTGATGCCATTACAAACGGCGACCCCTGGTTCACAGTGGGAACTGCTAAATACCAGTTCCTTCAGACAGGCGGTGTTTGTGATGCGGGTGTGGCTCATTGTTATGTAGGGGCAACTCCCATCCAGGCAGCATTGGACTATATCGTTGCGAACACACTGACGATCGATGGTAATACACTTCATGTTGAAGCTGGAGCAACACCATATCATGAAGAAGTAACCATCGTTGATAATAATCTTTTCGACGGTTTAATCATTCTTGGAGATCCCGGCAGTCTAACCGAAGTTGGAGCGGGATCAAGCGCGCCGATTCTGGATGGAACAGGCTTGACCACAGGTTTCACGATCTATAATGAGGGTGTCTCCATTATAGGTTTCATCATTCAGAATTTCGCGACAGGCGTATTGGTAGATGCCAGCTCTGGCGCAATTGCGATTCATGTCGACAACAACACCATTCAAAATAATGGTGTCGGAGTGGAACAAACAGGCGGCACCGGTAAACCTCAACTCTATGTGAACTACAATATTTTCACGGGCAATTCCGTAGCTGTAAAGAACGCGGATGGAAATAACGTCCAATATATTTTTGCCGGAAATAACTACTGGGGCTGCCCGACCGGACCAGTACTTTATGGTGAAGAAACATCAGGTCCTCCTGCCTCTCGAAGATCCGGGTATTGGCAGTGGCCAACCGGTGTATACCTGGGGACCACGTTACCAACAGGTTGCCAGTTGATTGCCGGTGCAAGTGCCCTGTGGGATCACCAGATGGGTACTTCCGATTGGTCACCGTTCAAGATCAATTTGGGACCTGTTGTTGCCTGCCCTCCAGGCCAGGTTTTGATAAATGGTGTTTGTGTAGAACCCAGATATTCTCTTCAAGTGGTGAAGTCCTCCACAACAACTTCGATCACCGCAGCGGGACAATCTGTTCCATACAAATTCACTGTTACCAATACTGGCAATATGGAGCTAACGAACGTAACGGTGAGCGATCCGAATTGTACAACGGCGATCAGCGGTCCGACCGGTGATGCGAATGCGGATGGCAAACTGCAGATCACGGAGACTTGGGAATATACCTGCAGCCGCACGGTGACACAAGCTGAAGTGGATGCAGGAGGAAATCTATCCAACACGGTCACGGCAGATTCGACTGAATCCGCACCGGATACCGACACCTTGAATATTCCGATTTCACAGAATCCGGGCATCCAGGTGGTGAAATCCTCCACAACGACCTCGATCACCACCGCGGGACAATCAGTTCCGTATAAATTCACAGTGACCAACATTGGCAACGTAACCCTGACAGGTGTCACGGTAAGTGATCCGAATTGTACGACCGCGATCAGTGGTCCGAGCGGAGATGCGAATTCAGACAGCAAACTGCAGACCACAGAGACATGGGAATATACCTGCAGCCGTACGGTAACCCAGGCTGAATTGGATGCTGGTGGAAACCTCTCCAATACAGTAACGGCAGATTCGAATGAGTCTTCACCTGATACCGACACGCTGAACATTCCGATTTCACAAGGTCCTGCAATTCAGGTGGTGAAATCCTCCACAACGACCTCGATCACCACGGCTGGACAGACCGTACCTTATAAATTCACAGTGACCAATATCGGCAACGTTACCCTGACAAACGTCACGGTAAGCGATCCGAATTGTACGACAGTGATAAGCGGTCCAACCGGCGATA
>CALGYY010000013.1 GCA_937934705.1 uncultured Bacteroidota bacterium | reverse complement strand
GTTATCTTCAATGGTGTGGCTGCCGGAAAAATTAAAAAAGATGACGCGGCAAAATCAAACAGAAAAGGTATCTGGCTGGCGGTGTTGGCCGGTGTGTTGATGGCGTTCTTCTATCGTTTTGTCGCTGCTGCGATGGATTTGAATAATTTCGAATCTCCGGCAGCAGGTATGATGACTCCTTATACAGCATTCTTTATTTTCTCGGTGGGTATTTTTATCAGCAACTTTTTATTTAATACACTGGTGATGAAAAAACCTTTCCAGGGAGAACCTGTGACCTACAAAGCCTATTTCAACGGCAACATGAAAACTCATTTAGTTGGTGTGCTGGGAGGTCTGATCTGGGCATTGGGTACAGCATTGAGTTATATAGCTGCAGGTAAAGCCGGAGCGGCTATTTCGTATGCATTGGGACAGGGAGCGCCTATGATAGCAGCAATCTGGGGCGTTTTCGTGTGGAAGGAATTTAAAGGCTCTAATAAACAAACTAATGTCTTGTTGGCATTGATGTTTCTCTTGTTTATTTCAGGACTTGCATTTATCATTATATCAGGTGGAAATTAATTTTAATTATAAATATCTCTATTGTTGAACTTTAAATAATTTGAAATCATGAAAAAGAATTTTTATTGGCTGTTTATTATGGCCTGTGTAAGTTTAATCAGTTTTACATCCTGTGATCCTAAAGATCCTGTTGATGATCCGGATGAAACAACCAAAATGCGTATTAAAACTATGACATTTGAGTATGACTGGGGAAGTGGTCCCGGAAGTACCAGTTATGCGTACACCTACGACGCTCAGGGTCGCGTTATCAAGGTTGTGGAAACAGGTGAAGACTGGACTGATGAATTTAATCTGGATTGGAGTCAGCCCGGAAAAGTGAACCTCATTCGTCAGGAAACTGAAAAAAACAGAACCTGGATATTGAATGCTGCCGGTTATGTGTCGAAGATTGAAAATATCTGGGGTGACGGAGGCGATGTTACTTTTGAATATGATGCCAATGGCCTGATGTCGAAAGCTTATGAAGATTACGGTACGCCGGAACTCAAATCTACATTTACAGCTTTAAATGGCAATATCACAGCTTTTACGAGAGGCGACAGGGTTAAAAATTTCACTTTCTCCAGCGGTGATAATATCGGTAATATCTATCAGGTATTCAATGATAGCTTTGTTAATGACTGGCAAGCTCATACCGGATTATTCGGGAAAGCCTGTAAGAATTTGAACACAAAGGTTCAGTGGTCTGATAAGGAAGATTTTTCAGCCATATCGTTTGAATTCTATGAAGATGGAAGGGTTAAGAAAGTAATCCGCTCAGGTAGCGATTGGTATGAAAACTATGTATATACTTATGAAACTGTAGAATAATAGTTGGTGTTTTTAAGTGATTGTGTTGAAGCAGGTCAGACGGATAAGATGTTTGACCTGCTTTTTTATTGCTCTGTGTACAATTTTATCCCCTTTTCTGATAATAATTTATCCAAAAGCTGAATTATTTGCCCTAATTTTACATTCGAAAATTATGAATACAAATAATATCACATGAAAAACCTGTTACTCGTTGTCACTTTTCTTTGCGTAAACTTTTTTGCACACGCTTCAGCCGAACGCAATTTGCTTGCAAAAAACAATAGTTCCGCAAAACTGGCCGGCATGCTGGTGATGGATTGTGCATGGGTGCCTTATCCTGCCTACCACGACCGTGCGGGTTGGGATAAACTACTTGGTGATCATAAGAATGCCTTAATCAAAAGGGGAGAAAAACAACTTGCCTATCAGTGGCAGGTAATCAAGGCAACCGATTATCTGGAATATGAACGTTCGGGTGACCGGAATATCATGCAAAATCCCAATTCTGCCAACAATAATGCATTGGCGGATTTAGTACTGGCTGAGCTAGCAGAAGGAAAGGGGCGTTTCCTGGATCAGATTATCAATGGGGTATATTATAATTGTGAGAAGACTTCCTGGGTATTGTCTGCCCACCTTACAGCGCAATTGTCGAAACGCACCCTGCCCGATCATACCGAACAGGTGATTGACCTG
>CALGYY010000012.1 GCA_937934705.1 uncultured Bacteroidota bacterium | reverse complement strand
ACCTTGGTGTTTATACCGTGACCCTGACCGCAGAGGCAGGAGCCTGCGGAAATGATACGGAAATTCAGCAATCGTACATTGTTGTCGGATCCGAAATGCCCGTAGGCAACGATGTTACCCATTGCGGTGCCGCCAGCTTCACCTTATCCGCCAGCGCTAACGGAACGCTAAACTGGTATGATGCAGTAAGCGGGGGGAACCTGCTGGGGACCGGTAATTCCTATACGACTCCCACACTCACAACAACAACATCCTATTATGTAGAAAATCAGGTTATCCCCGCTCCGGTTTATGTCGGGTCAACAGACTCAAACTCCAACGGAGGTTATTTTACCAACACGAATGTGCATTACCTGATATTTGACTGCTTTCAGCCCTGTACTCTGGTGAGCGTGCTTGTGAATGCAAGTACCGCTGGAAACCGCGTCATTTCCCTTCAGAATTCTTCCGGAACCACCCTCCAGTCTGCAACCATAAATATTCCTCAGGCAGGGATTCACAGAGTAACACTGAATTTCAGTTTGCCTGCAGGGAACAATCTGCGTCTGGCTGGTCCGGGGAGTCCGAATCTGTATAGAAACAACGCAGGCGTGAGTTATCCCTATGAAGTGAGCGGGCTGGTCAGCATTAAGTCCAGCAGTGCAGGAACAACTCCGCTGGACTATTACTACTATTTCTATGAATGGGAAGTGCAGGAAGCTGTTTGTGTAAGTGCAAGAGAAGAAATAACGGCCTTTATCGACAACAATGTTCCCGAGGCTGATTTCTCCTTCCTGGTCAATGATCAGACAGTCACTTTCACAGACCTCTCGGTGAACCCGGCTGTTTACCAGTGGAATTTCGGTGATGGTTTTACCAGCACCGACCCGGATCCGGTACACACCTATGCCTCCGATGGTGTTTACAGCGTAAAACAGGTGATTCTGAATGGCTGTGGTGCAGATTCTGTGACCAAAGACGTGGTCATAAATACCTTAGGATTAAGTGATAATCAGGCTGAATACGGTATTAAAATATATCCAAATCCTTCCCGGCAGGGGGCAGTCACAATTATCTGTGATCGCACTGAAGCGGGTGATGAAATCAGTATTTTCGATATACAGGGACGGCTGGTCCATAGTATTCCATGTATCGCAGGGGATGATGTGCATTACATCTGGAATGCTGCAGGTGTTCAGGCTGGTGTGTATTACATGAAGTTAACAGGCATCACACAGGACAAGGTTTTAAAAATTATGATCACCAGATAATGATAAATTGTTCAAAGAAAAATGGCCGTCGGGAAAGACGGCCATTTTTTTATACTGAATGCAGATTTTCGCTAAACAATCATTATCCGAATAAGCGGGCAAATACTTCTTCCATTCTGGAAGCTGTTTCGATTCTGATCTTATAACGCCCGGTTTCCAGACCCTTTAGGTTTTGACGTGAGATGAATACCTGCTCAAATCCCAGTTTTTCGGCCTCAGAGATCCGCTGTTCGATTCTTCCGACCGCACGAATCTCACCGGATAAGCCGATTTCTGCGCAGAAACAACTTTTCGGAGGAAGAGGCAGGTCTTCTGAAGAACTCAGCACAGAGCAGACGACGGCCAGGTCGCTCGCGTGGTCTTCCACCCGAATCCCGCCGGCCATGTTCAGAAAAACATCCTTGCTGCCGAGCTTGAATCCACAGCGCTTTTCAAGTACAGCCAAAAGCATATTCATCCTGCGCAGATCAAACCCGGTGGCTGAGCGTTGAGGAGTCCCGTAAGCAGCTGAACTGACCAGTGCCTGCACCTCGATGAGCATGGGCCGCAAGCCTTCCACAGTCGCCGCAATGGCAACACCACTGACCTCTTCGTCCCGCTGTGAAATCAGGATTTCCGAAGGGTTCGAAACTTCACGGAGCCCGCTCTGTCCCATTTCAAAAATCCCAAGCTCAGAAGTAGATCCAAATCGGTTTTTTGTGGCCCGGAGGATCCTGAATACGTGGTTGCGGTCACCTTCAAACTGCAATACAGTGTCTACCATATGCTCCAAAACCTTCGGTCCGGCAATGCTGCCGTCTTTGGTGATGTGACCGATCAGGAATACCGGAACAGAAGTGTGCTTGCAGTATTTCTGGAATTCTGATGCACATTCCCTGATCTGAGAAACACTTCCGGGAGAAGATTCTATATTGCCTGTCTGCAGGGTTTGAATTGAATCGATTACAACCAGATCTGGCATCAGTTCTCCAGCCTGATAAAAGATTTCTGTGGTGTCGGTTCCGGTGAAAATATAACATTCATGATGGTCAATCCCGATCCTTTCTGCACGCATCCTGATCTGCTGTCCGCTTTCCTCCCCGGAGACATAAAGTACTTTTTTGCCTTTAAGTTTCAGAGCCAGCTGTAACATCAGCGTGGATTTGCCAATGCCCGGTTCACCACCGATCAGTACAAGCGACCCCGGAACAATACCTCCTCCCAGGACACGATTTAGCTCAGGACTTCCACTGTCGGTCCGCACTTCCCCGTTCAGCTCAACCTCATGAACAGCTACACTCCGTTTCTGCCCTGCTGTGTTCTTCAGCAGATCTGACAAGCCAGGTTTGACCTGTTTCTGGACAACCTCCTCAACATAAGTGTTCCAGGAATCACAAGAAGGGCAACGCCCAATCCATTTCGGGGACTGGGCGCCGCATTGCTGGCAAAAAAAGACAGTTTTGACTTTAGCCATAACAGCATTATGGCACAGACTATAGCTTTACAAACTCCCTGAAGGTCAATCCGCCCGGATCTTCTTGTTTGGTCATGATCAGGACGTCTTTCTTGAGTTTCACAATCCTCCATTTTCCACTGTAATGTCCCGGGAAACCCTCACTCATGGACCCTGAAAGGCTAACATCGCGGTAGGTGTCGAGTTTGTAATTTCCCCGGATGTAACAGGTGTCGCAGATTCCCGGACGCAGGTAATAAATCCGGAACTCTTCGCTTCCTAAGAATTCCCAGTCCTCGTAGGGCATCGTATCGGTCAGATTCTGAACAAAAACACGATTCCAGCGTCCGTTCAGCTTATGGTCTGTTTGTGATTTGCTGCAGGCAGTCCAGCCAATGAGTAACAGAAGAAGCAGGGGGAGTGACCACTTGATGGATTGGAATATTTTCATAGAAGCAGAATTTACAGATTGAGAGGGCAAAATTAACAAAGCATTATCAAAAATCAAAATTTATCTGTTTGTATGGCTGAACACTCAGGTGTATGACCCCTGTCCTGACCGGATTTTCTCCTCAATCAGAGTGGTGGAATAACCATCAACAAATTCTATGGTCTTTACCACACCTCCTTTTTGGGTCACAATATCATACCCCACTACTTCATGAGCTTTATAATCACTTCCTTTGATCAGCACATCAGGCTGAACCTGTCGGATGAGTTCATATGGAGTATCCTCCCCGAAAATCACTACTGCATCCACGCAATGTAGAGCTGCCAGTGTCATACTGCGCGCCGTTTCATTATTGATCGGTCTTCCCTGACCCTTAAGACGCCTGACTGAGTCGTCACTGTTGAGTCCAACCATCAGGATGTGGCCGCAATCAGCTGCCCTTGACAAATAGTCGATATGTCCAAGATGAATCAGGTCAAAGCATCCATTGGTAAACACCACCCTGTATCCCCTGAATCGCCAATAGGCCAGAACACGATTCAGTTCGTCACCCGACAGGATTTTCCGTTTCAGGACTTCCAGGTTTTCCATGATTATTCTTATTAAGGATGGGAAGCAGGATGAGAGAAACCAGTCCGGCAAGAACAAGTGCTGCCGTTTGAGCGGACCAGATCAACCATCCCAGGGCATAGGCTGTGGTAGAAACAGCTCCATATAAGACCAGAGTTTCAGCAACAATTGCAGGATAAATTCCAATACCTCCCTGAACGACCATAATACCGATAGTTCCCAGCACCAGAACACTGAAACCGGCCAGCATTCCCGCATCACCCATGCCTGCAATACTGTAAAAACACAAATAGGTCATCAGGTAATACATCAGCCACATCAGTACCGTATAGGTCAGAAAAAGCCACGCACGACGAATTCTTCCAAGTGATCTGATGCCTTCGAGAAAACCCCTGAAGATACCTGTAATTTTCCGGTACAGACTGAAATTCTCAAGCTTCTTCCTGAATAAAAGAAACAAAAGGATAAACAAAACAACAGCGCCAAGAATACCGTAAAGCAGATATCCTTGTCCCAGAACCGAGAATTTCAGCTTGAGCGGGATCCAGACGCTTTCCATGACATAATGATGGATCAGGTCGTACTGAACGATCAGGTTGATTACAAAAAGCACAAGGAAACAGATCACATCAAAAGCACGTTCAGCGACAACTGTTCCGAGACCTTTCTGAAAAGGGACCTTTTCATATTTTGCCAGGACACTGCACCGGGTTACCTCTCCCAGACGGGGAAGCGCCAGATTGGCAAAATACCCGATCATCAGTGCCATAAATACATTCTTAAAACCCGTCTGATAGCCCAAAGGCCGGATGAGCATTTGCCACCTGAGGGTCCTCATAATGTGACTGATTACAGCGATAAAAAGCGTTATAATCACCCAGAGATAATCCGCATTCCGAAAGGCAGAAAAGATCTCAGTTACTTCATTCTGAGTGAGATCCTTAACAAATAACCAAATAAACAGGGCACCCAGACCAAGAAAGAAAAAGAGCTTGAGTACTGAAATGACTTTCTTTTTCAAATCAGCGGGCTAATTTATTGGTGCCGGAATCAGGGAAAATAACCCATGGCCTGAAAGATTTGGCTTCTTCAAACTCCATACTGGCATAGGAAATCACAATCACAAGGTCGCCGACCTGTGCTTTACGCGCAGCGGGTCCGTTTAATCCGATGGAGCCACTTCCCCTTTCCCCCTTGATTACGTATGTTTCAAGCCGCTCACCATTGTTAAGGTTGACAACCTGGACCTTCTCACCCTCAATAATATGGACAGCATCCATCAGATCTTCATCTATGGTAATAGAGCCAATATAGTCCAGTTCACTGTGTGTAACCTTTACACGGTGAATCTTAGATTTCAATACCTCGATTTTCATTCTGCAAAAGTAGGAAAAAATCTGATATTGTCGATCAGCCTGACCTGCCCGGCAAATACCGCAGTGCATGCAACAACCTCCTGCGTAATTTTCCAGGATTCCACAGGAGTGAGGTTACAAGCATCAGAGAACTCAAAATATTCGGTTTTCAGCCAGGGATCCTGATTGATTTTTGATATGCAGGACTGCCTCAGCTGTTCAGCGCTCAAATGTTCAGGATTTTCGGAGGCCCATTTTAATGTTTTGTAAATCAGCGGAGAAGAAGTTCTCTGTTCCTGATTAAGACGAAGGTTACGCGAGCTCATGGCCAAACCATCCGCCTCACGCACAGTTGGACAAGCAACAATCTCCACTTTCGGGCAATGTCTTCTTGCCAATTCTTTCACAACCAGCAGTTGCTGATAATCCTTTTCACCGAAATAGGCCCGCTTGGGTTCCGTAATATCGAAGAGTCTTCGCACGATCACCGCTACACCGTTGAAATGCCCCGGCCTGTAGAGACCCTCCATAACCTGGGTCAGACCGCCGAAATCATAAGTTTCATTGACTGCTTCCGGATACATTTCCTGAACCGATGGGTGAAATAGCAAATGGCAGCCGCGGGCCTCCAGTAAGCTTGCGTCTTGCTCAAAAGTGGTAGGATAAAGCCTGAAATCCTCAGGATTATTGAATTGCAGGGGATTAATAAAAATACTTGAGACGCAAATGTCATTTTCCTTAACACAGCGGTCAATCAACCGCAGGTGACCCTCGTGCAAAGCGCCCATGGTAGGAACAAAGCCAATGGAAGCGCCCCGCTTCTTTTTTTCGGTCAGAATAGCACGCAAATCATCTGTTCGCTCAAATACGGTCATCGGTCTTCATTCTGTTCTGCCTGCAAAATTAGGAATCCGATCAAACCACAGGGGAATGCCGCAAAAAAATAAATTTTTCCTTTTGATTATCTTCAATATATGCTAAAATTTTAGTACCTTTGCAGCCTGTTTCGGAGTAAAATGATGCGTATGTCAAAACACAAAGTTCTTTTTGTAACTCAGGAAATTGTACCTTACATGTGCGAAAGTCACATGGGTAACATCTGCCGCAACCTGCCACAAGGCATTCAGGAAAAAGGTAAGGAAATCAGAACCTTCATGCCCAGATACGGATGCGTTAATGAGCGCAGAAATCAGTTGCACGAAGTGATCCGCCTGTCAGGGATGAATCTCATCATCGACGATACTGACCATCCGCTGATTATCAAAGTGGCCTCCATTCAGTCGGCCCGCTTGCAGATCTATTTTATCGACAATGAAGATTATTTCCAGAGGAAATTCACATTTACAGATAAAAACGGTGAATACTTCAAAGACAATGACGAACGCGCTGTTTTCTATGCCCGCGGTGTATTGGAAACTGTGAAAAAACTGGGGTGGTCCCCTGATATCGTTCATTGCCATGGATGGTTCTCCAGCCTTGTACCGCTTTACATTAAAAGAGCTTTTAAAGACAACCCCATTTTTTCGGACTCCAAGGTTGTAATGTCTCTGTACAATGATGAAATACCACAGTCTTTCAGTCCCGACTTTGCCAAAAAAGTGAAATACGATGGGATCGCGGACAAGGATCTGAAGCATTATAAAAATACGACCTGGCTGAGTGCCATGAAAGCAGCTGTTGATTTCTCTGATGCCATTATCGCCGGAGAGGAATCCCTCAACCCCGAACTGCTGACCTATGCCAGAAAATCAGGTAAACCCTTCCTCGCATACCAAAGCAGAGAAAAGTACGTTGAAGCCTTTGACGAGTTTTATAATGAAATTCTCGTTAACGAAGAAGTCCTCACATGAACTTCCCGTTCCGACAAAGACCGTCAAACTTCTAAAAAAAAATCCGAGCGTTGAAAAATCCCTGCTACCGCTGTTTTCTGTTTGTCCTTACAGCAATATCACTGATTCTGGTTTCCTGCAAAAATGATGAAGAACTAGGCTTTGAAGTACAGCCGCAGGGGGATAAAATTATCGTCGGGTTTAACAATGGCTCAGGAATTACCGCCTATTCTGTCAGGGATGATTCTGTGCGCTCCGACGAAACACTGCTCAATATGGCAGGAAGCTATTTCGACCCGGTTTTCGGAACCACCACCGCAGGATTTTATATTCAATTCCGTCTGAAAGATAATAATGTAAGCTTTGGCCCTAACCCGGTCGTCGATTCAATCGTTCTGGCCATGGCCTATGGGAGCTACTATGGTGATATCAGCATAGGACAAACATTCAGGGTTTATGAAGTGACGCAGGATTTTTACCGCGACAGTGCCTATTATTCAAACAAAAGGTTTTCCATCAATACAACCTTATTGGCAGATCATTTCTTCGTGCCCAAACCAAACGACAGCGTTACTGTTTTTACAACCAGATATGCTCCCCACCTTCGGATCAGACTTGATGATGCATTCGGACAACACTTCCTCGATCAATCAGGGAATGCCAATCTTTCTGATAATACGAATTTCCTGTCTTTTTTCAAAGGACTTTACGTGGTGGCTGAACCCAGTTCCGTTAAAGCAGCTATGTTGTATTTCAGCCTTTTGTCGGTTCCAAGCAGCCTCGCCATTTATTACCATAATGACGATGCCGACAGCTTGATCTATGGATTTGCTATCAATGAGAACAGTGCCAGAGTCAATACTTTTGAGCATTATGGTTACGCAGGGGCCAATCATGATTTCCAGCAACAAATTGCCGGTGACACTGTCCGTGGCAACCAGATCCTTTACCTGCAGGCCATGGCAGGAACCAAGACTTTTATTCGATTCCAGGGACTAAGATCCTTATTTCAGGACAACAGCATCGTAGTTAACAAAGCCGAGCTGATCGTTCCTGTTGAAGGGGATAATGATGGATTCGTTAAACCCGCTCAACTGACACTGGTCAGAATCAATAGCGATTCCTCATTGAGCTTCCTGCCTGATGAATTATACGGAAGCGCTTATTTCGGCGGAGTTTATGACCCCGCAAGGACTGCATACAGCTTCAATATTGCCACTTATATCCAGAATATGCTTATCAATGAAGATTACGGGGGAGTGGGACTCTACCTGTCGATCTCCGGAGCATCGGTAAAAGGCGACCGCCTCGTCATTAACGGACCGGCACATCCTGACAATAACCTCAGGCTGGAAATAACCTATACGAAGATCCATTAATACCAAATTATATGTGTGGGATAGTTGCTTATATCGGACCCAAACAAGCTTACCCGGTTCTGATAAAAGGCCTCTACAGGCTTGAATACAGGGGATACGACAGTGCAGGCCTGGCCATACTCGATGGCGATATCAAATTGTATAAAGCCAAAGGAAAAGTGTCGGAACTGGAAGACTTTGTAAAAGACAAAGACGTTAAAGGGACAATCGGCATCGCCCATACGCGATGGGCTACACATGGAGAACCCAATGATATTAACGCCCACCCCCATTTCAGCCACTCACGCAATCTTGCATTAATTCACAACGGGATCATAGAGAATTACGCATCCCTCAGAAGTGAGCTTAGAACCCGGGGCTTTGAGTTTTCCTCCAATACCGACACAGAGGTTATCGTTCACCTGATTGAGGATATTCAGAAAAATGAGAACTGCTCTCTCGTGGAAGCAGTACAACTGGCGCTGAACCAGGTAATAGGTGCATACGCGATTGTCATCATTGCAAAAGATGACCCCAATACACTCATCGCAGCTAAAAAGGGAAGTCCGCTTGTTATAGGTATTGGTGACGAAGAATTCTTTGTGGCTTCTGACGCCACCCCCATCGTTGAATATACGAAAAATGTAGTTTACCTGAATGATGAGGAGATCGCTATTCTTAAAAGACATGAGGACCTGAAGATCAAAACCATCAAGAATAAGGATAAAACGCCCTATATTCAAAAGCTGGAGCTCAACCTGAGCGCACTGGAAAAAGGAGGCTTCGACCATTTCATGCTGAAGGAGATTTATGAACAACCCCGCTCAATTAGAGATTGCATGAGGGGGCGTCTGAATACTGAAAAGGGAATCGTATCCTTAGGTGGCATCATTGATTATGAAGAAAAGTTCAGGCATGCCAAACGGATTATCATGATCGCCTGTGGCACCTCTTATCACGCAGGTCTGGTTGGCGAATATCTCTTTGAAGAACTGGCACGCGTACCCGTTGAGGTAGAATATGCGAGTGAATTCAGATACCGCAACCCCATAATCTCAGAAGATGATCTGGTTATAGCCATCAGCCAGTCAGGAGAAACTGCAGATACACTGGCAGCTATCGAACTCGCTAAATCAAAAGGTGCGATCATAATCGGGATCTGTAACGTGGTCGGAAGTAGCATTGCCCGGGCCACTCATGCCGGTACCTATACTCATGCCGGTCCGGAAATAGGCGTTGCATCAACCAAAGCCTTCACCGCCCAGGTTTCTATTCTTACACTGATGGCCCTAATGATCGCCCACAAAAAGGGCAGTATGTCCAAATCCCGCTTCCATCAGATCATTAACGAGCTTGAGAAGATTCCGGAAAAAGTGGAAATTGCGCTTAAAGTGAATGAGCAGATCATAGAAATCGCAAACGAGTTCAAAAATGCACGTAACTTTCTGTATCTCGGACGGGGCTACAATTTCCCTCTTGCCCTCGAAGGCGCTCTTAAACTGAAAGAGATTTCCTACATACATGCAGAGGGTTACCCCGCAGCAGAAATGAAGCATGGACCTATTGCACTCATCGACGAGGAAATGCCCGTCGTTGTGATTGCGACGAACAAGGGGACCTACGAAAAAGTAATCTCAAATATCTCTGAAGTTAAAGCCCGAAAGGGGAAAATTATTGCCATTGTAACTGAAGGTGATGTCGCTGTAAAAGAACTGGCTGATTATATCATAGAAATTCCGGAAACAGAAGAGATGTTGATCCCGCTTGTTGCCACGATCCCTTTACAGCTGTTGGCCTACCATATTGCCGTACTGCGTGGTTGCAATATAGATCAGCCCAGGAATCTTGCGAAATCGGTAACCGTAGAATAATATGCAGGCTGTCAGGGTTTCGGATGTCCTTTCAATTCTTGCTCAGCTTGCTCCTCCTGCTTTTCAGGAATCTTATGACAATTCAGGTCTGCTGATCGGGGATTCTTCAATGAAAATCACCGGGGTGTTGATCTGCCTGGATGTTACTCAAGATGTGCTGGAAGAGTGCAGAAAGAACAAATGCAACCTGATCGTTTCTCATCACCCCATCATCTTCAAACCCATCAGGAGCCTTACAGAGGCAACACCCGGTGAAAAACTGATCAGGAGAATTATTCAATCGGATATTGCTGTCATCGCCGTTCACACAAACCTTGATAATTCAAGCCTGGGGATTAACATGGCACTTGCAGGCAAACTCGGTCTGCGCCAGGTGAAGATTCTGGAACCCAAGAGGGGCATGCTCAGAAAACTTGTGGTTTTCTGCCCTGTAGATTCAGCCGAAGTAGTAAGAGAGGCAATCTTTAGTGCCGGCGCAGGAATGATCGGTAACTATGATTGCTGTAGTTTTAACACCGGAGGCTTAGGTAGTTTTCGAGCGAACTCAAAGGCCAGTCCGTATGTAGGGAACAAGGGTAAACTGCATTTCGAGAATGAGGTTCGGATCGAAACAATATTTCCTTCATTCATTGAAAACAGGCTTATCGAATGCATCAGAAAAGCCCATCCATATGAGGAAGTGGCCTATGATATCTATCCCCTGGAAAATGCCTACCCAATTGCAGGTAGTGGTGTTATCGGGAGCCTGCCGGAGCCATTGAGCCCGGCGAAAATAAAGGAGTTGATCCGTAAGAAACTGAAAGTACAACATCTGAGGTCCAGTGCGTATTCCCGGGAAGCAGTAAGATCTATCGCAATTTGCAGCGGCAGTGGAGCTTTTTTGATTCCATCGGCTTGGAAATCAGGAGCTGATGCTTTTCTGACGGCAGATCTCAAGTATCATGACTTTCAGATGTATGATGACCAGATGTTGCTGATCGATGCCGGCCATTATGAAACGGAGCTTATTGCAAATGAGATTTTAAAAGATGCCTTAACGAAAAAATTTCCTAATTTTGCCGTTCTTTCATCAAAAAGTGCAAAAAACCCTGTAAATTACACCTAATCAATCAACAAGAATTTTATGGCCCAAGCAGTGAAAAAAACAGTAAAAAGTGCTTCCAAAAGTACTTCCCCCAAAAAGCCTCTTAAGCCTGCAAAGAAAAGCACCCCTAAGGGATCTGATAAGTCTCCGAAAAAGAAAGTCTCTGTAAAGACAAGTTCCAAGCCTGTGAAAAAAAGTGCACCAATCAAACCCAAGAGTGCACCCAAAAGGGCTGCGATCAAAACCACTAAGAAGAATGTCAAAGCCAGGCCCGTTCCTGTCAAAAAAAGTGTGAAAGTTCCTGCAAAACAGGTCAAATCAGCCAAAATTCCAGTTAAGCCAGTCAAGAAGGCCGAAGTCAAGAAGACCCTGAAATCGCGGCCGGTAGCAGCAAAAAAGAGTGTCGTTAAGAAAAGCAGTGAGCGCCAGTTAAGTAAGAAAAAGCCGGTAACAATCAAGGCAAAAGTGGCATCGAAAACGAACATAAAACCAGCAAAGGCCACAATAAAAGCCAATACTAAAGTAAAAGAGAAACCCCTTGCAAAAACCATTATAAAGAGCACACCAGGCAAAGCGGCGAAAATCCAGCCGAAGAAAGATCAAAAACCGATAATTAAAAAAGAGGAGAAGCCAGCAGTGAAGAAAGAAGTTAAGAAAGAAGTTAAGAAAGAAGAAAAAATCAAAGCGAAGGAAGAGGTGAAGCAGGATGCAAAAGGGAAAAAAGATGAAAAGAAAGGAGGCAAAAATGAAAATGTTGAACAAACTCCGGAAGAATCAACACCTGTCGTGATTAAAACATCCGCAAAAAACAAAACTGAAAAGGAAGAAATTGATCTTGGCGGTGATGTTTCTATTGAAAGAAAACTTGTTTCATTGTTTAACCTTCAGCAGGTAGATACCGAAATCAACAAGATAAGAATCGTACGGGGAGAGTTGCCTTTGGAGGTTCAGGATCTCGAAGATGAAATTGCAGGCCTTGAGACCCGAATTGATAATTACAAGGCAGAGTTGGAACAGTTGGAAGCTTCTGTGAAAGAAAAAAAGGCTGCCCAGAAAGAATGTGTGGCCATGATTAAAAAGTACGAAGTCCAACAGAACAATGTCCGCAATAACAGGGAGTTTGATTCTTTATCAAAAGAGATTGAGTTTCAGAACCTGGAGATTCAACTTTGCGAGAAAAGAATCAAGGAATTCACTGCCCAGGCTGAATCGAAAAAAGCCGCTATCGCCAGCGCGAAGGAACTTCTGGACGAACGCCTGGAAGACCTGAAACAAAAGAAAATTGAATTGGAGGAAATTGTTGCGGAAACAGAGAAGGAGGAATCAAGACTTTTGAAAAAGTTTCAGGAAAATCAGAAATTCATTGAAGAAAGACTTCTTACTGCATACCAAAGAATAAAAAAGAATGCAAAAAACGGATTAGCTGTCGTTTCGGTGGAGCGCGATGCTTGCGGCGGCTGCTTCAACAAAATCCCGCCCCAGAAGCAACTTGATATTAAAATGCACAAGAAAATCATCGTTTGTGAGTATTGCGGCAGGATACTGGTTGACAAGTCAATTGAAGAAATGGCTTCACACCAGAAGTAAACAATATTTCATACATAAAGAAAGAGGCTGTCTCAAAATCGAGACGGCCTCTTTTTTTTATTCAGGAATGATAC
>CALGYY010000011.1 GCA_937934705.1 uncultured Bacteroidota bacterium | reverse complement strand
CAAATTGATTTATCCCAAATGGGAAAAACTGGCGGGACAAACCACCTTCAACCTCCCCCCTCACGGACCGGTAGTGATGGCGGCAGCACTGCCCGGGTACGTTGAAGTTGAATTTGTAGACGAAAACGTGGACGAGCTGGTCTTTGATGATGATCCTGATTTTGTAGGGGTATCCATGATGCTCACCAGTCAGGCGAAACGAGGCTGGCAGATCGCTGACGAGTACAGAAAAAGGGGCAAGAAAGTGATTTTTGGCGGCATTTCCACCATGCTTCACGCGGAAGAAACTATGGAACATGCAGATTCCGTTTTTCTGGGTGAATGTGAAGGAAGACTGGAAGAGGTCTTTGACGATTTCAGGAAAGGACAGTTGAAGAAGTTGTATAATTACATGGGAAACCATCCCGACATGAACCTGATCGGTCCTGCCCGCCGTTCGATCCTGAACGAAGACAAGTACTATTACAAAGGTGTGCGGATGGTTGATCTCTTCCATGCTTCGCGCGGCTGCCGGTTTAATTGTTATCCCTGTTGTGTTTCTTATCTTGGCGGAAGGTCTTTCCGTCCCCGCCCGGTTGATAAAGTGGCCGAGGAACTGGCCACCATCAAGAACAACCGCTTGTTTGTCGTGGATAATTCCCTCGCACAAAACAAGCAGTGGGAACTTGATTTGTTCAGGGAAATGATTCCTTTTAAGAAGAAATGGTGCTCCCACCCAATTGAAGATGATGACCAGGTTTTGGATCTGGCTGCTCAGGCAGGTGCCTGGTTTGTTTATCAGGCTGTATTCGACACCTCCGACTACATCCGCAAGCGTGTTCAGCGCTATCATGATTACGGCATCGCCGTTGAAGGGACCATTCTGCTCGGCACCGACGATCAGGATGAGGATTACATTAAACGCCTGATAGACTTCCTTCTGGAAATCAAACTTGATCTGGCAGAATTCACCATCCTTACGCCCTTCCCGCACACCAAAACATATGATGATCTGCTCAGGGAAAACCGCATCATTGACCATGACTGGAACAATTACAATGCGGGTAAAGTGGTTTACCAGCCCAGGCACATGAGTCCCGAACGCATGCAGGAGCTCTACCATTACGCGTGGGACACTTTCTATAAAGATGAAAGCCAGAATGAAAAAATGGCTAAAATGTTCCAGTCGGTCATCATGAGAGAAATTGCTGACGGCACCTATCAACGTCCCCGTAAGGATCTTGCTCAGATGAGTTTCGGAAAAGAAGTCACTAAAAAGAAAACCTCATAAAATCGCATAACGCTTATGATCAAGAGTTATAAGCCTGAACTCAACACCGCATACGTTGACCTGTTCTACGATTTTAAAGGGATCTGGGATGTTCCCTCCCGTTGCGGATTGAAGATTGTCAGGCAGGAAAACAGGGATATCGTTATTGCCACCGAAATATACCTCGAGAATCCGGGTACCTCGGTCACTGAATTCTGCGAACGTTTGGCCACGCTGGTTGTTAAGGATTACGGCCTGAGTCCTGAGAAAACCTGTTTTATTGTCCGCACCCCGGAAAATAATTCAAAACTGAGTTTCCTCAACGAGTTTTTCTCCTGTGCCCATATGGAATGGGACGGACAAAAATTTGGAAAGCCACGCTGGGAGCCTCTGGAAAAATCAGTCGTGGACGAAATGATCAGGAGCTGATTTATGCATGAAAACCGCATCATGGTTCGTGGTTACGAGATGGACTCTTACGGTCACGTCAACAATGCGGTGTATCTGAATTACCTGGAACAATCCCGCTGGGAAGTATTGCGGAATATCGGCCTGATCGCGCGGTTCAAAGAAGAAGGTCTTTTACTGGTTGTCACTGAGCTGAAGATCCGCTATGCAAGGGAAGCCAAAGTTTTTGATGAACTGATCATTTACACCAGGATGAAGCTGGAAGGACCTTATATCATTTTTAAACACAGGATAGAAAATGAACGCAGCGGTGAGAAACTCGTCACTGCTGAAGTGAAGACACTGGTCATCAACAAAGACCGGGTTCCTTGCAGTGTACCACAGGAGTTCCACAAACTGTTCGATAACTGATCATGGGAAGCAACTCATACGCTCAATTGAGCATGTCAGACGGTCTGGCCGTTCTTACACTGAGCCACCCACCGGGCAATGAAATGCCTTCACCCGATTTCATGGACGCTGCACAGATTGCGGATCTTGCGGCAGATGAAAATACAAGGGCCTTGATTATCCGTGGTGCCGGACGACATTTTTCCTCAGGGGCAGACCTCGAATCCCTGAAAAAACTTGCCGGGAATCCTTCGCAACTCATGGAAAGCATGAATGCGGGAAAGCAATTACTCAACACCATCGAATCCCTGGAGATCCCTGTCATAGCAGAAATTAACGGGGCCTGTTTTGGTGGCGGTCTGGAAATCGCACTGGCCTGCCATTTCAGAATCTGTGCATCACCGGCTTTGTTCGCCTTCCCGGAAATCAACCACAACCTCATTCCCGGCCTGGGCGGAACTGCCCGCCTGGCCAGACTTTTGGGCCACAACCGGGCATTGTCGCTGCTGTTGACGGGCGACACCATAGATTCCGGAAAGGCCTTTGAAACCGGTCTTGTGGACATGATTACTGACCGCGATGCACTGAAAGAGCACGTTCTCAGCTTCACCCGTCAGCTCACAGGTGATAAACCCAAAAAGGTGATCACATACCTGATGCGTGCCTGGCATGCCTCAATCAGACTCAGTTTTGAGAAAGCGCTCGAAGAAGAAACCCGGCTCTTTTGTGAACTCGCGAGGGATGAATTTCAGAGAAGAAATGAAGCATAAGGCTGAAGAATGAACATGATCGCAGATAAAACCGCTACCATCGAATCCCTGCGTAATGAGATATGTAAGGAAGGGCCCGGGCGACTTTTCAGCGATACTGAATACAGCAACTTTTTTAACGGAACCCACTACAGCCGTATTGCTGCCCGTTTGCTCGCAAAAAAAATAATCGGTGAAACACTTCCGGAGCTTCGTGATTTCAGAAAACTGACGATACTCAGCGGAGATTTTGGACAACCCATTCTTGTTCCGGATACAGAATATCACGAAATGATCAGGAATTCGGGGATACGGGCCATACGCTTGTCCCTCTCCCACTCCCGCAACTATGCACGGGCAGTAGTGCATTTTGAATACGCATAAGCTATCACTATGGAAGCCGGGCCAATGTTGTCGATAGAAACGCATGAGCAGATTACCGTATTGACCTTCGGTATTCCCCCGGCGAACCGCATGACCCGGGAATTCTTTGAGGCATTCAGTCGTGAAATTGATACCATAAGAACAGATCCGGACATCAGGGCTCTCATCATCAGGGGAAGCGGGCGACACTTTTCGCAGGGTGCTGACATAGCAGACCTCCTTTCAGCCTTTGCCCCTTATCCTGAAGGAGAAATTCCGCCATTTTTTGAGGAGAATCGTAAGACTTTTGAGAAGATCAGCCATCTGAAGATCCCGGTAATCGCGGCTTTACAGGGAGTATGCCTGGGCTCGGCACTGGAACTCGCCATGTTCTGCCATTTCAGGATATGTGCCAGGGGAGCACTCATGTCGCTTCCTGAAGCAAGTTTCAATCTCATGCCCGGATGCGGAGGTACCCAGGTCTTGCAAAAGCTAACCCGTAGGAATACCGCACTGGAACTGATGCTTGGAGGGCGGAATGTAAGCCCGGAAGATGCGCTGCAGCTGGGTTTAGTGGATGCTGTATGTGAAAAAAATGACCTGATCAGGATTTGCCGGAATCTGGCTTCACAGATAAACCTTAACTTTGACGTCTGTAAAAAGGCTTATTATCTGGAAAAAGTTCTTGAAAAAATCCCCGGAGCAGAAATCAGGATACCAGGTTATAATCAATGATATTAAAGCATGCTGTTATCCTCAAATGACCACCCCCATATCCTCATACGCGGCACCGGAAGCTACCTTCCCGGCCCGCCGATTCCTTTTGATGAAGTGGATGCCTACCTGGGTCCCATCACACGGGCCCCTGAAAAAGTGATGAAATGGTTCAGCAGGATCAGACCCCTGATGAAAGAAATGATCGATGTTGAATATTATCACTTTGCATTTGATAAGACCAGCAGGCTGTATTTCGACGATAATATTACCATGTCCGTTAAAGCTGCACAGCATGCCCTGGAAATGTCAGGCCTGAAACCCGCTGAAATTGATCTGATCGTGTACGGAAGTGCCCACCAGGACCAGATGCCGACAGCCTCAGTAAGAATACAGGAATCTCTCGGAATACCATACTGCGCAGAATTCAGCATACACGCCAATTGTACTTCTGCCTACAAAGCTATTCTTCTGGCTTTTGATATGCTGAGAAACGGCCGGTGCCGAAACGCACTGGTTATTTCTTCCTCGGTTTCTTCATCCGAACTCAGAAGTGATTATTTCAACCAGGAAATCCTGAGCAGGGAAGAACTCTTCCTCAGGTATTTTTTGTGCGACGGTGCAGGAGCAATGGTGCTCAGCGCAGAAGAGCAGACCGTCAAAGAAGGTCTGTACCTTAAGGCCTGTACGACAGAATCAGTCGGTGCGTTTAAGCCTTCAGCCATGAACAACAAACGGCCGGCATTCTGGATGAACCCCAAAGAAGAATTCGAAAAAGGATACCATCATCTGGCCCAGATGTTCAACGAGCAGTTAAGGCTGCATTTCCATGATGAAGACGGCTCGGTCTTTTATAAAGGATTGAAGCGCTTCACAGAACGCTTCCCTTTGCCTTTAGAAAAGGTCAGGTACTTTCAGGTCAATTTCCCGAGCAGGCATATCTCGGAAATGATCATCGAGGAATGTGAAAATCTGGGCATCCGGAAAGAAACCTTATACAGTAAAATGTCGACAATGGGATATGCCGGTCCCCCTATGGTTCTCATTTGTCTTGACAGGATAATGAGGGAAGAATCCCTGGAACAGGGCGACATCATCCTCAGTTTTGTCACCGAAGTCAGTAAGTTCATGCAGGCCGGTTTTTGGGCAGAGCTTGGCCCGGGGCAGCTTTCAGAATAATGAAGATCATCAACCAGAGAGACTAAGGATACGATTGCCATGCCTACGCTTTTTCTCATCAACCCGAAACAACGCTATGCAAACTACTACGCCCAGACGGAGCTCAGCAGGATACTGAAGAAAAAACGTTTCATGGTTCCGCTGGCCATTCCTACCGTGGCTGCCCTGACCCCGCCGCACTATGCGATCCGTATCATTGATGAAGAAGTTGAGGCTCTGCCGGAAAGCGAGCTTCCTGACATTGTGGGGATCACAACTCTGGCGGCCACCATACTCAGGGTTTACGAAATTGCGGATCATTACCGAAGCAGAGGAGTCAAAGTGGTGTTGGGCGGAGCATACGCTTCATACATGACAGAAGAAGCACTTCAGCATGCAGATGCCGTGGTGGTAGGCGAAGCAGAAGGGTTGTGGGAGCAGTGTCTCCATGATTTTGAGAGCGCTTGTATGAAGTCCGTTTACCGCAATGATACGTATTGTGATTTCTCCCGGAGCCCGGTCCCAAGATGGGATCTTCTCCCGGCTGATGCTTTTTTCCAGGTGGGTGTGCAAGTCTCGCGGGGATGCCCTTATTCTTGCGAATTTTGTCTTGTGCATAAGCTCTTCGGCAGAAAGATGCGCTACCGTGAAATCGACAATGTGATTGCTGAACTGAAAGCGCTCCCGGTACGTAAAGTATTCTTCATAGATGACAACTTAACGGTGAACCGCCGTTACGCGCGAGAGCTTATGGAGCGCATTAAACCACTGCACCTCGCATGGTCGTGCATGGCCAGTATCGACATTGCCAATGATGAAGAACTGCTGAAGGCCATGGCAGAAGCAGGTTGCTTCAATATTCTGATCGGTTTTGAATCATTGAATCCTGAATCCCTGCAGGAAACCAACAAAAAGCACAATAAATCAGCACTTATTTACAAGGAAGCTGTTCAGAAGATACATGCCCGGGGCATACACATCACGGCTTCCTTTGCAGTGGGATTTGATCATGATACAGCAGATGAATTTGACAAGATCATTGATTTTACAAGTCAGACAGGACTCTCCTACATCAACCTCAATATTCTCGGTGCGCCTCCGGGTAGTGAATTGTACGACAGACTGAACCGCGAAGGCCGCTGGTATGGAATCAGTCCTGATTACCGCAGCGGGCTCTTTCCCTGCATGCACTATCAGAAAATGTCGCAAACTGAGCTGTTTGAAGCCTATTTCACAGCGATACAAGAGGCATACGACTGGAAGAATATTACAGCTAAAGCTAAGGTGCTCTTCGGACCCGGTCATTTCAGCGCACCCTACAATGATCACCAGCGCGATGCAGCCTTTCAGTTCAGGGCATCCATCCTTCTGCTGAGACATTTCGCATGGAGCCGGAACAGGCACAAACGCAAACTGTTTTTTTACCTCCTGTGGCTGATCCTCAGGCGGAAAACAGCTATCGACAAGGCAGCATCCTACATGCTTTCAATGATGAGTTACCATAATCATATTGCACATATGGTAAAAAACATCGATGTATACCGGGATATTGTCAGGCGGCATGATCAGGGCAAATGGGAAGATCTGGTGAAGACCTCTTTCAAAGCCGGTTAGAGAAATAATTCCGGGGATTCAGCTATTATGAGTCTTGGCCGGCGAAGTACTGTCGCTTTCTAAAAATGATTAATTTTATGGCCATGGCGAATGCGCCAGATTGTATCAAATTAATATATAATGATGCTATGATTCACAAGACTGGATTTGACAACGAAAAATATCTGGCAGAGCAGAGCGCCGCGATTTTTGAGCGCGTAGCCCGGTTTAATCACAAGTTGTATCTTGAATTTGGCGGCAAGTTGCTTTTTGACTACCATGCGGCAAGGGTATTACCGGGTTGGGATCCCAATGTCAAGATGCGCCTGTTGCAGAAGCTCAGGGATAATCTGGATGTGATTCTCTGTATTCATGCCGGTGATATAGAAAGAAAAAAACTGCGTGCCGACTTCGGGATTACATACGACAGTGACGCATTAAAGACTATTGATGATTTCAAAAGCTGGGGGATTGAAGTCACTGCGGTGGTTATTACGCGATACGACGCCCAGCCCGCAGCAAAGGCCTTTCTCAACAAACTGGAACGTCACGGCATCAAAGTATATACTCATAAGTTTACCAAAGGCTATCCTTCGGATGTGGATGCCATAGTCAGCGACGAAGGCTACGGAGCCAACGATTACATTGAGACTACGAAGCCCATTGTTGTGGTGACCGGGCCCGGTCCGGGCAGCGGGAAACTGGCTACCTGCCTGGGACAGCTTTACCACGAATACAGGAGGGGAATCAAAGCGGGTTACGCCAAATTCGAGACCTTTCCCATCTGGAACCTGCCGCTCAATCACAAGGTGAATGTGGCGTACGAAGCCGCTACGGTTGATCTGAAGGATGTGAACATGATAGACCATTTCCATCTGGAAGCATATAATGAGAAAACCGTGAATTACAACCGTGATGTGGAAGCATTTCCGCTGCTGCGTAAGATCATCGAAAAGATCACCGGGGGGGAATCCTTTTATAAATCTCCTACCGATATGGGTGTTAACCGTGCAGGATTTGGAATAGTGGACGATGCTGCCGTACAGGAAGCCTCACATCAGGAAATTATCCGCCGTTATTTCCGCTGCTCAGTTGAATATGCTCTTGGCATGGCGGATATGGATATGCTTGAACGCTCTCGCATGATCATGGAAAAGGTGGGCGCTGCCGTTGAAGACCGCAGAGTTGTGGCTTTTGCCAGGCAGGCAGCACAGGAAGCTGAGAATTGCGGAAAAGGATACGAGGGGATCTATTGCGGGGCCGCTGTGGAGTTACAGGACGGAACGGTAATTACAGGCAAAAACTCACCCCTGATGCATGCTTCCTCAAGCCTTATTATCAACGCTGTTAAACATCTGGCGGGGCTGCCCGATAACCTGCACCTCATCCCTGAGAATATTATCCGCTCCCTGGCTTACCTGAAACAGGATATCCTCCATGGCCGTATGGTTACACTTGATCTGGATGAAACCCTGATCACCCTCAGTATCTCATCCATTTCCAATCCTACCGCGCAACTGGTCCTGGAAGCTCTGAAACAACTGAAAGGCTGCGAGGTTCACCTGACCCATATTCCTACCCCGGGGGATGAAGCCGGTTTGCGCAGACTGGGTGTTAACCTGACATGCGACCCCGAGTTTTCTTCAAAAAGTCTGTTTGTAGGGTAAAAAGCATGATCATGACCAGATTACTCAATTCGACCTTCATTGATCCGGGTGACTTCAGTCAGGTTCAATGTGACATTCAGCTGCAAACCGGCATGCCTGCTGTGATCCTTCCTCCGGGAAACCGGCGGGAAACGGATGACCATGTGATTGACTGCAGCGGTATGTTCACTATGCCTGCCTTCGCCTGCGGTCACCATCACGTTTACTCAGCACTGGCCAGAGGGATGGGCAGCCCCCGGAAATCCCCCGAGAATTTCCGGGAAGTTCTGAAGTACGTCTGGTGGACACTCGATAAGTGTCTTGACCGTGATATGATAGAAGCCAGCGCTCTGGCTACGGCCGTGGCCTGTGCAAAGAGAGGGGTCACTTATGTCATCGACCACCATGCATCACCAAATGCGGTGAGCGGTTCACTGGATATCATTGCAGGGGCATTTGAAAAGATCGGAGTCGGGCACTTGCTCTGTTATGAGATCAGTGACAGGGATGGCCGGGATATCGCACTCAGGGGTCTCGAAGAAACCGACCGTTATCTGCAGAAGAGAAAAGGTCTGGTGGGACTCCATGCCGGTTTTACTGTTGGAGATGAAACACTCAAACAGGCAGTTGAGCTTTCAGTGAAGCATCAGACAGGTATACATGTACATACTGCCGAAGATCTTTGGGATCAGGAATTCAGCGTCAGCACCTATGGGAAAAGGGTCGTGGAAAGATTCCATGAGGCGGGTGTGATGGAATCCCACGCCGCAATACTGGTCCATTGTCTTCATCTGGATGACGAAGAAAGGGCTCTGGTTTCAGAATCCCCCTGCTGGGTGGCCCAGAACTCTGAAAGCAATCAGAACAACAGGGTAGGCTTGTTCTCCTGCCGCGGACTCAGCCCGCGCATCATGCTGGGCACCGACGGCATGCACAGCGATATGCTTCGTTCGGCCAAAGCGGCATGGCTGAACGCACCGAAATCAGATGGGATCGGCTATGAAGATGCTTACCGTCGTTTACGGAACATCAATACATATTTGGAGAACAACAACTTCAAAGCTCCGGGCTTGTTTGATCTGGTGGTTTTGGATTACCCCTCGCCTACCCCGCTCACCCGTGAGAATTTCGCAGGTCACTTTATTTTCGGCCTTGAATCAGCCCATATCAGGCATGTAGTGGCCAATGGGGAACTCATCGTGAATGATGGAAGGATCGTAAAAGCGAATGAGGCAGAAATTCTGGAATTCACACGAGTTCAGGCAAAGCGGCTCTGGACGGCAATGAAGAAAATATAGAGGCCATATGTCCAATCCCTCTTATTTATTCAGGAAGGCCACACTGCTGACCGGCGACACCCAAACCAGGGCAGACCTGCTGGTCAGCCAGGGAATCATTCAGGCCAGCGGAATGGGTCTGAACAAACCAGATGAAGCAGTTGTAGAAGTAGATGCCTCCCCTTACCTGATTATGCCTGCCGCCATCGACCCCCATGTTCACCTTCAGTTGCCGACACCTGCCGGGAATTCTTCAGATGATTTTGTCAGCGGCAGCATGGCTGCCATCTCGGGGGGAACAGCCAGTCTGATCGATTTTGTGACACCACGAAGAGGACAGTTACTCCCTGAGGCTCTTCACGAGCGGCTCAATGAAGCAAAGAATTGCCGGTGTGACTATCTGCTGCACCTTGGGATCAGCGAATGGAACAGTGAAGTGGAGAAAGGACTCAGGATATGTGCCGAATCCGGCGGTATCCGTTCGGTAAAGGCCTATCTCGCCTACCGGCAAACCATCGGCATCAATGATGTTGAATTATCAGAACTGATGAGGGTTTGCCATGATCTCAATCTTGTATTATGCATCCACTGTGAAGACGGTGAACGAATTGATAGTCTTCGGGGGCAGATGTTGGCCAAAGGGGTCAACGGTCCGGCCGGACATCTTTTTTCCCGCCCCCCGGAAACTGAATCAGATGCCGTTGCCAGGGTCCTGGAACTGGTGAAGGAAACCTCCTGCACAGTTTACCTGGTGCACATCAGTACAGCTGCATCTATTGGTCATATCCGGAAGGCGAAGGAAGCAGACCTGCCAGTCTACGCCGAAACATGTCCGCAGTACCTGCTGCTTGATAAAACAGCCTGTTATCGTGAATTACCTGATTCTCTCGCCTATGTGATCAGTCCTCCGCTCAGATCCGCTGCTGACCGTGAAGCCCTGTGGGCCGCACTGGCCGACGGAACCATCGACACGATAGGGACAGATCATTGTCCCTTCAATCTCCGCGGACAAAAAGATTTGGGAATCAACAATTTTACAATTATTCCCAATGGAACGGGAGGAATTGAGAACAGGATGGAATTGCTCTTCACTTACGGAGTACTCGAAAACAGGATCTCCCTGAACCGCTGGGTCAGTCTTTGTTGTGAAATGCCGGCCCGGATCTTTGATCTCTTTCCCCGCAAAGGAAGCCTCCGTCCGGGTGCAGATGCCGATCTCCTGCTCTGGGATACGAAGCCCGGGCGGATCATTCGCGCCGCAAATCTCTTTCAGAATTGCGATCACAGTGTATACGAAGGATTTTCAACACAAGGACAGGTTCACTTTCTAATGAAGAACGGTGGTGTCATTTTCCAGGAAGGAGAACATATACAGGATCTCCCTTCCGGTCGATTTCTTGGCTCCTGAGAGTTTGTTTCAAACATTCGTTTTAAAAAAAAGACTTTCCCATTGTCTGCTTAAGTCCTTTTCGTACTTTTGAGGCATTAACGAACCTATTTGTACTTTGCTTTATGCCCGATTCGATCGATAAAAAAGCCGCCGCCACTATTAAGAACACCAAGGAGCGCATTATTGAGGTGGCCAAGAACCTCTTCATGAAGAAGGGGGTTGACAAGACCAGTGTGCGCGACATCGCCAAAAGTGCAGGCATCAATATCGCTGCTTTGAATTACCACTTCAGGAGTAAAGAGAGTCTGTTTGACATGATCTTCGAACACGTCCTGACCACTTCAGTCCCATCTCTTCCTAAAATACTGAATTCAAATCGTTTACTTGAAGAGAAAATCAGGGAATACGTTAATGCCTATATTGACATTCTGGTTAAAAACCCCCAGTTACCTTTCTTTGTAATTTCAGTGTTAAACAGGGATCCGAAAAGAATTAACAAGCTGAAAGTCTTTCAGTTATTGTACAACACAGAGCTGTTTAACAAACAATTGAAAGATGAAGCGGACAAAGGAAACATCAGGCAGGTTGATCCCGAGCATTTTTTCCTGAATATGCAGGCGCTCATTCATTTTCCTTTTGCAATAAAAGATGCCATGAGTGAGAAGAACATGATGGATGAAGCACATTTTTCTGAATTCATTGCTGAAAGGAGAAGAACGATTCCCGAGACCCTTATCCTGTCTTTGAGGCCGCTGGGCGCAGAGCCCAAGGTCAGCAAAAAGATGACCCCCATGTATGTGCATGCGATAGCACATTACTATCCCGAAGAAAGGGTTGGAAACGAATATTACAGCAGACTTACAAATCTTGATGCGGATGAGATCTACAAAAAATCAGGGATCAAAGAACGCAGGAAAGCAGGCATTGACGAGAACACCAACACCATGGCAATAGAAGCGGTGAGGAGAATGCATCCGCACATGAAATTCCCGCTCTCTGAAGTTGACATCATTATTGCCGCAACTTACACACCCTGGGATACAGTAGCGACTCCGGCCCATTCAGTGCAAAAAGAATTCGGGATTACCAACTCACGTGCGTTTCTGGTTTCATCCGCCTGCAGTTCATTTGTTACGGCTGTTGAAATGGTTGAAGGTTTCTTTTCTACAGGAAAGGCCAGAAAAGCACTGCTTCTTGTTTCTGAGCATAATACGGCGTTCAATGACGATAACAACCCTGTATCAGGTTTTCTTTGGGGAGATGGGGCTGCGGCCATGATCATTACGGCAGACCGTCAGAATGAGGAGGATCTTGAGGTGGTAGATCTCTTTGCCAAGGGACTGGCACATGTCAGCAAAGGTCCCGACGGGGTTTACTGCAGGATCAACAGTGAGAAGATACAAATGCCTGAAGGGAAAGATGTGTTTGTAAATGCATCAACTTATATGGCCGGTGACACCCAGGAAATTCTTGAAAGAAATGGTTACAAACTGGAAAACCTCTCCTATCTGATTCCTCATCAGGCCAATATCAGGATCATCAATAAGGTAGGTAAGGATTTATCGATGAATAAAGCCAAACTGATCACCAATATTGAATACCTCGGCAATACCGGTTGTGCCGGCTGTGCCATCGGATTATCGGAGAACTGGCAGAAGTTCTGCAAAAATGACCTCATCGTGGTGACGGTTTTCGGAGGGGGATATTCCTCGGGCTGCCTGCTCCTTAAGAAATAGGCGAAGATTAGTCTTGCCGTTCCGGATAATTTTTCCAATATTTGTGGAATGAGACAGGGTGCTCACTCCCGGGGCCCGTTTTTTAAAATTCCAAATCCCTCCATCATGAAAAGTTTAAAAGCCCTCCTGCTCGCGCTGCTCACTACAGCCGCTGTGGCCGCTATGGTCTATGTTACACCGGATTAC
>CALGYY010000010.1 GCA_937934705.1 uncultured Bacteroidota bacterium | reverse complement strand
CGATACTGATCATTCCTTTACGGAGGTCAACACGGGTGATCTCAGCCCCCGGAAAACTGAGTTTCTCACTCTCGGTCTGAGTGAATATCTGCTGACCGGGATTAATCGTAATGCCCGGGATTCCCGGGTAGATTTTCTGGGAAAGTGTATCCGGCAGACTCACGAGGGAATCCAGGTCAAAGTTGTAAATATTGCTGCGTACACAGAGGGTGAGAAGATGATCATCTCCTGATTCCAGCAGTGAATCCGCAACGATATCCCCAAGCCCGATCTCCGACGTAAAAAGGGGTATATTCACATCCACGTCCCACTCCGGCCAGCCATCCCTTTTGCACGACGCCAGGAGAAGAACTGCAGCCAGTATCAGGGCAGGAATCAGGATTTTATTCTTCATGGGATTTCAAAGATACTAAAATATCAACCTTCTGACATTTGAGGAAGGTCGGGGGTTGCATCAGTATTCATATTTATCTTTCCAGAAAAACCGCATTCGTTGACGAATTTCATCCTCCCGAGGGTTTTTTCCCGGTTCATAAAACTTTTTTCCGATGATCTTTTCAGGGAGGAACTCCATGTCCACAAAGTTATTCTCAAAGGAGTGGGCATAACGGTAATCACTGGAATATCCGATATCTTTCATCAGTTTTGTGGGGGCATTCCGCAGATGGAGAGGAATGGCCAGGTCGCCGCTTTTTCTGACCTCAGCCAGGGCGGCTTCTATGGCCATATAAGAGGCGTTGCTTTTGGGTGAAGTAGCCAGGTAGACCGCTGTTTGGGCCAGAATGATGCGACATTCAGGATAACCGGTCATTTTCACCGCATCGAAGCAGGACGTGGCCAGCAACAGGGCATTCGGATTGGCATTCCCGATATCTTCCGAAGCCAGGATCAGCATCCTCCGTGCAATAAAAACGGGATCCTCCCCTCCTTCAATCATCCTGGCGAGATAATACACCGTGGCATTGGGATCACTTCCTCTCATCGACTTGATAAAGGCCGAGATAATATCATAATGCTGTTCGCCTGATTTATCGTACAGTGCAAGATTCTGCTGGATCACATGGAGGACCATCCTGTCGGTAATCACCAGTTCTTCATCTGCTTCTCCCTGGGTACAAACCAATTCCACAGCATTGAGTAATTTTCTGGCATCACCTCCTGAAACCCTGAGCAGCGCATCTGTTTCCTCAGCCGTTATCCTCCGGTTTTGCTCCCTCCCCATCGTATCTATGGCCTTCTCAACCAGTCTCAAAAGGTGCTCGCGCTCCAGGTTCTTCAGGATGTAAACCTGACAGCGGGAAAGCAGGGGCGAAATCACCTCGAAGGAAGGATTTTCAGTAGTTGCCCCTATCAGTGTAATCACACCTTTCTCTACCGCCCCCAGCAAAGAATCCTGCTGGGCTTTGTTGAAACGATGAATTTCATCGATAAAGAGGATGGCCCGTCCGTCGTCGGTTTTGGCTCTTTCAAATACCTCACGCACATCCTTCACCCCTGAGCTTACTGCACTCAGCGTATAAAATGGCCGGAACAGTGCAAGGGATATAATGTGTGCCAGCGTGGTTTTGCCTACACCCGGCGGACCCCAGAGTATCATGCTGGGAATATTCCCCGACTCGATGGCTTTGCGGAGAATCGCACCGGTACCGACCAGGTGTTCCTGTCCGATATACTCATCGAGGACCGACGGTCGTAACCTTTCAGCTAAGGGAAGTGACATAATCTGATTCTCTTCCGCAAAGGTATGAAAAGGGGATCAGTCAGGAACAGAAGTCAGAATTTCCTCTTTAATGCCAGTTTTTCAGACACATACACTAAATCGTCTCTTTGAAATATCTTTTCCTGAAACGGAAAGCCACATTGACAAGGGCAATCATCACGGGAACTTCCACCAGGGGACCGATCACTGCAGCAAAGGCTTCACCGGAGTTCATCCCGAAAACAGCGATGGCAACGGCAATGGCCAGCTCGAAGTTGTTGCTTGCTGCTGTGAATGACAGGGTGACTGATTGGCCATAGGTCGCTCCCACTTTTTTACTCATGAAGAAGGAAACGATGAACATGATCACGAAGTAAATGAGCAAAGGAATAGCGATCAACACCACATCCAGCGGGATGCTGATGATGTATTCTCCTTTGAGCGAGAACATCACGATAATGGTAAACAGCAGCGCGATCAGGGTAATCGGACTGATCTTCGGGACGAATTTGCGATGGTACCAGTCTTTGTTTTTGATCCTGATCAGGATGAAACGGGTAAGGAAGCCCGCGATAAACGGAATGCCCAGATAGATAAATACACTTTTCGCAATCTGTCCGATGGTGATGGCTTCAACGGCATCATTGGTCGGAATTCCAAACCAGCCAGGAACTACTGCGATGAAAAACCAGGCATAAACCGAAAAGAACAGTACCTGAAAGATGGAATTGAAGGCCACCAGTCCTGCCGCATACTGCGTATCGCCTTTGGCCAGATCGTTCCAGACAATTACCATTGCTATACAACGGGCGAGGCCGATCATAATGATACCGTACATATACGGAAGGTTGCTGTTATTCTCACCCGGAAAAACCACAAACATCAAAATGGCAAGTGCAAACATCAGGACCGGACCAATCAGCCAGTTCTGCACCAGGGAGAGCAGCAGGACTTTCCAGTTTTTAAAAACATCTCCCAATTCTTCATACTTCACTTTGGCCAGTGGCGGGTACATCATCAGTATCAGACCGATTGCAATCGGGATGTTGGTGGTGCTATCCGGTGAGGATTTCAGGGATTCCCAAAAATCTGCCAGTGATGGAAAAAAATATCCGCTGAGCACACCAATGGCCATAGCCAGGAAGATCCAGAGAGTGAGATAGCGGTCGAGGAATTTTAATTTTGGTTTCATGGAGAGATAATTTGAAAATGTGCTGATTTGAAAATGAGGGTCGGGTTATTGGGTATTCTTGGATGAACTGATGATTTTCGAGAGAATATTGATGATTTCCATGAGTTGTTCGTGAAGTGTTTCCCGATATGGATAGCTTTCTGACAATTTACATAACTCAAGCCAGTAGCCGGTTTCATCGGCTTCTTTGGCGGCGGTTTTCATTTTGTGAATGAAGTCGGCTTTGCTTTCTGCATTTTGGGCCTCCCTGATATTTGCGCCTATGGATGTTCCGGATCTGAGTATTTGTTTGGCGACAACGAATTTCTTGTTCGATTCTAACTCCTCCGCAAATGCAATTATATCAACCGCAAACTCCAGCGATTTCTTAACAATAGTATTTTCCTTGTCATCCCGCATAACTTTCCATTCATTTTCAAATTTTCAAATTACCAAATTTTCAAATTAGCCTAGCAACAACTCCCCCCGCTTCCGCTGCAATCACAACTCGGCTCCGTACCTTTCAGAATTCCGTTAATAATCCCGGCCGCACATCCCACACCCGACTTCACCGTTATCGCACCTTCCGGACAATTCTTTGCGCAGGCGCCACATTCCATACAGTAATCCTTGCGGACAATCACGGCCTTTTTCTCAGCGATCGCAAACACTTCGTGGGGGCAAACACGCGTGCACATCCTGCAACCGGTGCATTTTTCGGCATCCAGTTTCAGCGTGACAACATCTTTAAGATAAACCAGTGTTTTCATATTATAAAAATCTTGCTACGATCCAGGCGGCCAGTCCTGCGGCAGCAGCCGCAATTTGTAAGGGCAAGGCCGTTTTCATTTCTTTTTGCACTCCTGAAAGTGATGTATAGGTTGAAGCTCCGGTAAAGTTCATCGCCAAAAAGGAAGAAATTGCTCCTGTCATCAGGTACCACGCTATCTTTTCGAGAATATGTGGGCCCAGCAGGTCAAAGGCGAGAAAGGTGCTGGTAACGATCCAGCCGAGAACCAATCCCTTTAGTGCGAATCTGCGAAACGGCACCCATGGCAACAAAGCTGGAGTTAGCACGCATCCTGCGAAATAGGAAGCGAACAGCAGGATGACCGAACGGCCTCCGTTGTGCCAGGCATCATCTACAGCATACCCAAAGGGGCCAAGGCCGGCCAGAATAAAAAACAAAGCAGGTACAAGGATCAGGTAATACTTCCCGTAAGTGATCTCCACCGGGATCAGCTTGATGCGCTCCCACATCGGGAAATTCATACGCCGCATTTCAGGAGTGGCTTTGAATCCTGATGCTACAAAAGCAGGAATATCTTCAGCCCGCACGGGTCCGTATATGACCTGGAATCCCGTTTTGCTTTTCACTTCGTGGGCAGAAACGCCAACAGCGCCCAACTGGGGAAGAATGAGTTTACGGTGGTTGACGATGTTCAGTAAAGCGCAAATCTTAATACGACTAATTAATTCCGTTGTGCCAAAGGTTCCTTTTCCTGCTGCACACCATACATTGATGCCTTTTGTATCCAGCACCAGTATCCAGGCATTCAGGCTGTGCAATGCCTTTCGCAAGTGGTCGAAACTCAGTTTGAAATTTGCGGAGACAAACACCATCGATTCTGCGTCAGGATTCCCCACTGCATACAAACCCGGATCTACCGTGTATCTCATCCTCCCCACATTCCACCGCACCCGCATCGTATTGCGGATATCGGAGCTGTTCCATTTTGTGTCCACTCGAGGAATCTCTCCAAAGACTGTCGGGACGGATCCGATGATATATTTGCTGTTCACAGGGAATCACCGGTTTAAAACAAGCTGCCATAAATCCATCCTGCGACGGTTGACAGGATCACAACCAGACCCACATATACCACGGTCTTCTGTGTGCCCATCACACCGCGGATCACCAGCATATTGGGCAAGGACAGTGCGGGACCGGCAAGCAGCAGGGCCAGAGCGGGGCCTTTTCCCATACCGGCGTTGATCAGACCCTGCAAAATCGGAACTTCAGTTAATGTGGCAAAATACATGAAAGCCCCCACAAATGAAGCAAAGAAATTGGAGAAGATGGAATTGCCTCCAACCATGCTTTCAATCCATTCACCAGGAATGACACCGGCAATTGTTTTACCGTCATGTGTCGAGCCCAGGAGAAATCCGGCGGTAATCACCCCAACGGCCAGCAAAGGCAGGATCTGTTTTGCAAATCCCCAGCTTACGATCGTCCACTCTTTATTGTCGGGATCCCTTTTGTCGCGCAATGTGATCACACTCAATGCAGTAATACCAGTAAGCATCGGAACCAGGGGTGAGAGTTTAGGATCGCTGATATAAACCTTTGACAGAACTGCAGAAAGAATGGTAACAGCGCCGGCCATCACCACCCAAAACCACTTGATTTTCAGAATCCGGATGAGTGAAAAACCGAGAAGGATGCTGAAGGCCCCTGTGATATACCATTTGAAAGAAAAGATATGGAACCACAGACTGCTCTTATCATCAAAAGCCGGAGGGCCCCAGTTGGCAAAAACCAGGATCAGTATCAGGATAAAGAAATGAAAGGAAGTTTGCCACATCGGTCGCTTTTCCGGAGGTGGCTGAATATTCATCTGTTCTTCTTTCTTGATTTTTTCTTCCTTCCTGTAGATCAGCGACATCAGCAGCCCTATCACGACACTGAAAACGACTGCCCCGATGATTCGGGCTATGCCGAGCTCAAACCCCAGAATTCGTGCGGTAAGTATAATCGCCAATATATTGATCGCCGGCCCGGAGTACAGGAACGCGATGGCCGGACCCAAACCGGCACCCCGCTTATGGATACTGGAGAACAAGGGCAGTATCGTACAACTGCATACGGCCAGAATGGTTCCCGAAACCGAGGCCACCGTATATGCCAGCCACTTTTTGGCATTGGCCCCGAAATACTTCAGCACCGAACCCTGACTCACAAATACCGATATGACCCCTGCAATGAAAAATGCCGGCAATAAACATAAAACCACATGCTCTCTGGCATACCATTTCACTAAATCCAGTGTGGCATCCACCGCTGTATTGAATCTTGCACTTTCAAGCGGCAAAAAAAATGCTGCGCCAAATACAACAAGAATCCACAAAAGGATTTTTATTTCTTTCTTAAATTCCATGACCTTTTATTCTAAGCAGCGATATAGAAAATATAAACGTAATAAAATCCTACAAGGATAAATACAACTGCCACTACCCTCCTGAACCATTTCTCAAAAACCTTAACCTTGTTGTAAAAACCACCAACGCTCGAAATACTGAAAGCAAGCAGCCAAGCTACAATAATTACCGGGAGACCGGTTGCGATGGCAAATACAAAGGGGAGGAACAAACCTGAAGGGCTGCTGATGGTAATGGGGATCAACATCCCGAAATAGAGCACGCCACTGTATGGACAAAACGCCAGGGCGAAAACAACTCCCAACAGCAAAGCACTCCACCAGTTGTTATTCTTGCGGTTTTGCATTTTGTCACCGATCTTGCTCAGCCCCGGGAATTTGATTTTAATGAAATCAAACATCAGAACACCGACAACAATAAGCAGGGGTCCTAAAAATTTTTCACCGTTGGATTGGAAAAACCTTGCGATCTGAAAGGTGCTGGCGCCAAAATACAGTATCACGCCAAGTGCGGTATAACTGACAGCCCGTCCCAAAGTGTACCATAAACCATTGTAAAAAATCTTCTTCTTGTTTTCGATATCCTTACTGATGAATCCGATAGCTGTGATATTGGTGGCCAACGGACAGGGGCTGATGGCCGTCATGATCCCAAGGATGAAGGCAGTCAGAAACGGGACGTTTGTGGCGTCCAACCAGTTTTGTAAGAATTCCATCTTATTTCTTCTTTTTTATTTCATTGACTTTCTCAAGCAATGCTGTTTCAAGCACAGTCTTGTCTCCGCTTTGAGAATATGCCTTCACAAGGTCAGTAATATCCAGGCTGACCTCCTTCTTCTTTGTTGTTTTTACCAGTACCAGTGTTTGAGACTGTGCCTTATATTTTTCAACGAGGGTCTTATTGGCTTCATCGGCTAGTTTAACTTCCCTGAAAACGACACTACTGTCAGCGAAGTTCTTTATAAGAATAGTTTGAATATCTGCACCGGCCTGAGCGCATACTTTTGCTTTACACCCACATAAGTTAGCCTTAAAATACAGGACCTCAATTTTGCTTTTACCCGATTGGGCAAGGAGTACCACACTGGTGAGCATGATAAACGAAAACAATACAATGTTCTTTTTCATTTTTTATTGGATGTATTCATTAATTTTTGATTTCAATTCGGAAACGAATAATTCTGGATCATGCGCTTTTTGAAATGCCCAATTCGTGAGGTCTTCTGTTTTTTGCTCTTTGCCATTTTGAAATGAGGTAATTGCAAGGGTAGCGCCATAAGCTTCATATTTTTCAACCAAATCCTTGTTTTCAGGAAGTTCGCAATTCATAATATATAGGTCAATAACACCGGTTTCAACTTCATTCCTGAATTGCTCATCAAGCGTCTTTCTGACGTTGGCCTCAATACCCCTACAGGTCATACACCTGTTTGTGATGTGAAAATACAACACTTTGAGTTTAAGATTGGTCGGGTTATTTGATATGATGGTATCTGTGTCTTTCTGCGGTTGTCCGCAAGCCTGAAATGCCATAAAAAAAGCGATCAGGATAAAAGGCAAGTTTTTCATAATAAACTACTTTAAGTATTCTGAAATTTTTGTTTTTAATATTTCAATGAATTTTTCCTCTTTGTTCTTCGCATATTTAAATCCGTCTCCGGTGAGATCAGTGGTCGCTTCCTTGCCCTTGAAAACACGGGTTACAAAAACACCCGATCCGAATACCTGATACTTTTCAGCAATACTTCGGTTGGCATCGTCATCCACATTCATTATATACCGCTTGATGCGGCCATCCTTCATCTCCCGGGAAAAATACGTATTGAGTGTTTTAGTCGTGGCATCTTCAATAGCAATGCATGAAGGGCAGCGATTGGTTACATGAAAATTATAAACCAGTATCCGCGGCTGGTCACTTTTCGGAACCATCTTCTTTATTGTGTCAGCATCGTCATGCAGTAATGAATCTGCAGTCTGATCCGCTGCAAGGGTGTCAGGCAGTTCTGCCACAATTGTGTCTTTATCATTCATCTCATTTTGCTGAGATACAGAGCTGCATGCCGCAAAAAACAGCAGAAAATAAAGGAATGCAATCAGCATCATTCCCTGTAATTTAAACTTTCTCATATCGTATTCTTCTTTGGTTTTTCAGTTTGACAGTTTTGTTCGGGATAAGAATGACCCTGGCTCAGGAATTTATTCAGCAGCTTTTCGGCCTCAATCCAGTTTGCTTTATTGATACAGTATTTAATGTGAGGAGGCTCGATCTCTCCCTGAATCAAACCGGCCATTTTCAGTTCCTTCAGGTGTCGCGACAGGGTTGAACGGGCTATCGGAATATCCCCTATCATTTCACCGGAAGTACAGCACCCTTTAAGCATCAGCAACTTTTCAATAATATAAACCCGGGCCGGATGACTCAACGCCTTGGTAATCCTCGCCAGATCAGATTGATATTGTGTGAATTTCGGTTTTGAGGCCATCAGATATTCTTTTGAATGATCTCTCTCAACTCCTGAGCAGTTGGCAAACGCCCGCTCATCACTACTTTATCGTCAATAACCAGTCCGGGCGTACGCATAATGCCGTAACCCATGATTTTCACGATGTCCTCTTCTTTGGTGACTACAGCGTCAATCTGCAGATCCGCCACAGTCTGCTTTACAAGCTTTTCGAGGTTCTTGCAATTCGGGCATCCAGGACCCAGTACTTTAATTTCCATGCGGTTTCATTTTTATATTTCGCAAAAATACGAAATGATTTCATAAAACCAACATAAGAGGAAAAAATTCAGATTCTTAAACGTAAAGAATGGCAGAGCGCTTATTATCAGACTTCTTCCATGAAGCTCAGCTTGATTTTGGAAGCATGCCGGCTCTGTTCAATGGTTTGTCTGAAGGCCTCTTCCGGAAAATACTTTGTTGTTTTCAGAAGATACCACAAGGCCATAATGGCAGCACTCTTCATCCCTGCCGTTTGCCTGAAAGGAACTTTCTCAATCCTCAGAAGATCATGTTCAAGCTCCAGCCCGTCGTCAAGCAGCACCAGTCCCTTTTTCATATTGCCCAGGGTAGCACGGGAGAACTCCAGTCCGTCGGCTGAGGTGATCACCATCACATCGGGACTCGGAGAGCCTGTGTACAGGATTTTTTTCGGAGAAATGATGATATCGGATGATGAATAGCCCACACCGACAGTGACAGGATAACTTCCTTTCTTGGTCACATTGAGGCCTGCCGTTATGGCTGCCCTTGTAAAGAATTCCGCGGCGACCTGCACCCCTTCGCCGGCAGATCCTGAGATCATGATCCTTACGTCAGATTCCAGTGCATGGGAATGTGTCTGCGCAATAGGCGCTTCTTTGTCGAGCAGTGAAGGTTTGTCAGCAACAGCTTCGCACCTGAAAGCGGGATGTTCGCGTGTTG
>CALGYY010000009.1 GCA_937934705.1 uncultured Bacteroidota bacterium | reverse complement strand
CCCTTTGGGGTTCCGCTTCGGTTGAATTGAAACTGCAACAACGCCATCCTGTCCCGTCAGGTACAAATCTTATGGTTGAAAAACGGAATCACGGGCAATTTCCATCCCGCAGGGATGGTCCCGGGTGGATGATAAGGGCGGGCAGAAGAAGGGATCACATATTGCGGCGATACTGCCCGCCGACATTATACAGTGCCCCGGTGATCTGTCCGAGGGAACAGACCTTGGATACTTCCATCAGGAAGGCAAATACGTTGTCGTTGCGGCGGACCACCTGCTGCAGCTCGCTCAGCAACTGCGGGCTTTCCGCAGCAAAGGTCCGGTGAAGGTTTTCAATAGTCGCGATCTGATCCCGCTTCTCCTCTTCCGTGGCCCGGATGACCTCCCCGGGAATCACGGTGGGTGATCCCTTCGACGACAGGAAAGTATTCACGCCGATAATGGGCAATTCACCACTGTGCTTCAGGGTTTCGTAATAGAGCGATTCTTCCTGTATCTTCCCGCGCTGGTACATGGTTTCCATCGCACCCAGCACACCCCCGCGCTCGTTGATCCGGTCAAACTCCGACAATACCGCCTCTTCCACCAGATCGGTGAGTTCTTCAATGATAAAGGCGCCCTGCAGCGGGTTCTGGTTTTTGGCCAGACCCAGCTCACGGTTGATGATCAGCTGTATGGCCATGGCCCTGCGCACCGATTCTTCCGTGGGCGTGGTAATGGCCTCGTCGTATGCGTTGGTGTGAAGCGAATTGCAGTTGTCATAGATCGCATACAATCCCTGCAGGGTCGTCCGTATGTCATTAAAATCGATCTCCTGGGAGTGCAGCGACCGCCCCGAAGTCTGAATATGGTACTTCAGCATCTGCGAACGGGCATCCGCCTTGTACTTCAGCTTCATCGCCTTGGCCCAGATCAGCCGGGCCACACGTCCGATCACCGAAAACTCCGGATCAATACCGTTGGAAAAGAAAAAACTGAGATTGGGGGCAAATTTATTGATCTCCATGCCGCGGGCCGCGTAATACTCCACAAAAGTAAAGCCGTTGGCCAGAGTGAAAGCCAGCTGCGAGATCGGGTTGGCCCCCGCTTCCGCGATGTGGTAACCCGAAATCGATACTGAATAGAAATTTCTTATATTATGATTAATGAAATATTCCTGTACGTCACCCATCAGTTTCAGCGAGAAGTCCGTGGAGAAAATGCAGGTATTCTGGGCCTGATCTTCCTTGAGTATGTCGGCCTGAACCGTTCCCCTGACCCTGCAGATCGTATCGGCCTTGATGTTTTCGTAAATCTCCCGGGGAAGCACCTGATCACCCGTGGTACCCAGCAGCATCAGTCCCAGACCGTTGTTCCCCTCGGGCAGTGATCCGCGGTAGACAGGGCGCGCTGTACCTTTTTCGCGGTACAAGGCCGCGATCTTTTCCTCTGTTTCCTTTTCCAGTCCATGGGCCCGGATGTATTTTTCGCATTGCTGATCGATGGCAGCATTCATGAAATAACCGACCATAATCGGCGCCGGACCGTTGATGGTCATCGAAACCGAGGTTTTGGGATCCGCCAGGTCGAAACCGCTGTACAGCTTCTTGGCGTCATCCAGGCAGCAGATGGAAACGCCCGAATTTCCGATCTTTCCATAGATGTCGGGCCTAAGGTGCGGATTCTCCCCGTAAAGGGTCACACTGTCGAAAGCCGTGGACAGACGTACCGCGGGCATACCCAGTGACACATAATGGAAGCGCTTGTTGGTGCGTTCGGGTCCGCCTTCCCCGGCAAACATCCGCGTGGGGTCTTCTTCCTCCCGTTTAAAGGGGAATACTCCGGCGGCATAAGGGAATTCGCCCGGGACATTTTCCCTGAGGTTCCACTTCAGGATATCTCCCCAGGCCTTGTATGAAGGGGTCACCACCTTGGGGATCTTCAGGTGCGACAGTGACTCGGTATGGGTTTTCACCCGGATCTCCTTATCGCGTACGGTATAAACAAACTCCTCATCCCTGAAACACTTCTGCTTTGCCGGCCAGCCCTCAAGAATTCTGCGGTTGGCAGGTTCCAGCTCTTCCGACAGGGTGGCATACCGCTGCTCCAGTTCCGAAATCATTCCCTGGTCTTCCTGTTTCCCCCCCTGTTTCAGTTCATCAAGGGTCAGGCGCAGGGCATACATCTTCTGGGCAATGCCGGCCTGCTCTTCGGTCCACCGGTTATAGTTACGGATGGTATCCGTGATTTCCGAAAGGTAACGGGTACGGGTAGGCGGGATGATATGGAGCTTCTCAGCCTTTGAGGCTTCGTCTTCACAGGGACAGTGAAATTCTGCCCCGGTCTTTTCGCGCAGCACCTTGACGAGGCCACAGTAGAGTTTGTTCACCCCCGGGTCGTTGAACTGCGAAGCCACTGTTCCGAAAACCGGCAGATTTTCAAGCTTCCCGTCAAATATTTTATGGTTGCGGGCGTATTGTTTTCTGACATATTGCAGGGCATCCAGCGCACCCCTCTTGTCGAATTTGTTCAGGGCGATGATATCCGCGAAATCCAGCATATCGATCTTTTCAAGCTGCGTGGCTGCACCGTAATCCGGGGTCATCACATACATCGAGAGATTACTGTGGTCGACGATCTCGGTATCAGATTGCCCGATTCCACTGGTTTCCAGAAGAATGAGATCGAAGTTGGCGCATTTTACGATGGAGAGTGCATCTTTCACATAGCGTGAGAGGGCCAGATTCGATTGCCGCGTGGCCAGAGATCTCATGTACACCTGTTCGGTATCGATGGCATTCATGCGGATGCGATCGCCCAGGAGTGCCCCTCCGGTTTTGCGCTTGGAGGGATCTACGGAAATGATGGCGATGCGTATCCCCGGGTTATGGTTGAGGAAGCGGCGGATGATCTCATCCTCCAGGGAAGATTTTCCGGCACCGCCGGTGCCGGTGATCCCGATGACGGGTATCTTTGATTCGGCGGCCTTCGCCTCACATTCCGACAGGAATCCTCCCAGGCTGTCGGGGAAGTTCTCCGCGGCGGAGATCAGCCTGGCGATGGTATTGACATCGCCCCCGGCGAGTTTGCTGAAGTCGGTTTCCGCATTCTTTCCCGAAGGGAAGTCGCAGTTCTCCAGCAGGTGGTTGATCATTCCCTGCAGTCCCATCTCGCGGCCATCATCGGGTGAATAGATACGGGCGATGCCGTAGCGGTGCAGTTCTTCGATCTCATCGGGCAGGATCACCCCGCCACCGCCGCCGAAGATGCGGATGTGACCACAGTCCTTTTCTTTCAGCAGCTCGTACATATACCTGAAGAACTCCATATGTCCGCCCTGATAGGATGTGATGGCAATCGCCTGTGCGTCTTCCTGAACGGCACAATCCACGATCTCTCTCACGGAACGGTTGTGTCCCAGGTGGATAACTTCAGCGCCTGAAGATTGCAGGATGCGGCGCATGATATTAATGGTGGCGTCGTGCCCGTCGAAGAGGGAAGCCGCTGTAACGATGCGGACATGATTTTTCAGCTCGTAGCCCGGAGTAGTGGTCATCATAAATAAATGCTTGGAGGGGGCAAAGATAGGAAAAAAAGGTGAGCAGATGATGAGGTGACCGGGTGACCGGGTGACCGGGTGACCGGGGTGAATTTAATCTTTTCTCTGTGTTTCTCTTTGGTCTCTGTGGTCAGATTATTTTTCACCACGGAGGGTACAGAGAGGCACAGAGGGGAAATTCAGTCAGCAGTCAGCAGCAATCAGTCAGCAGTGAGTTTTGAGTGGGCTTAGCCACGCCGATACTCCGTCACCTGCTCACCCGCTCACCCAGACAATCAGTGTCAGATATTGGATATTTGATATTTGACTCGACATTAC
>CALGYY010000008.1 GCA_937934705.1 uncultured Bacteroidota bacterium | reverse complement strand
TTGAAATAGTATGCGGTATCACTGACATCGTTGATGGTGTCGTAAGCCAGATAATTGGCCCGGTAAACACTGCGGGTGTCGTAGGTGTTACTGTAATTCAGAGAGGTGATATTGTTGATGCTGACTTTGCCCCAGCGGAATTTTCCTGCCAGTCCCAGGGAAAGGCGATTATCCAAAGGCGCCGTCATGGGAGCGGCCGTCCAGATTTTATTCAGGGAGCGCCCGATTTCTGTTCTGAGAGCTTTGCCTTCCGTGGTTCTGGGAATTTCGTTCAGGTGTGCGTCGGGGAAGTCTTTGGGAAGACTGCGGGTGCCATCGTCGAATCCCAGCCAGTCGTACTTTCCGCCTTCGTATTTATAGAATTCCTTCAATGATGTTGTACTTCGGTATGAAGCCGAGTAACTGACGCTGACCCCTTTCTGGTCGGGCAGGTTCTTCGTGAAAATCTGTATGGCCGCGCCCGCGAAATCTCCCGGTAATTCAGGCGCTGGCGTTTTATACACCAGGATATTATCAATCAGAGAACTCGGTACCATGTCGAAAGAGAAAGCACGGATATCGGTCTCGGAACTGGGGGTGGCAGAACCGTTGAGCCAAACAGTGTTGTAACGCTCACTCAGCCCGCGGATGATCACAAAACGGTTGCCCTGCAGCGTGATGCCCGGAACACGTTTGATAACCTCGGCGGCATCACGATCCTGACTTTTCGCGATCATCTGACTCGAAACCCCGCTCACCACAAGGTTGGATGCCTTAATGGAGGAAATCATGGAGATCTCTGTATCTGTCCTGCGGCTGGCCGTGATGGTTGCTCCCTGTATGGTGGTGATCTCCTCTTCCAGCTCGATGTTCAGCTCGGTGATTTTACCTTTTTCCACCTTTACATTTTCAATGATCTGTTTTTTATATGAAATATAACTTACTACTATGTTGTAACTTCCCGGTTGAAGTCCTTTAATGGTGAAAACACCGTTCAGATCGGTGCTGGCACCGGTAGTGGTTCCCTGGATAATGACCGCTGCACCTACAATGGTTTCCTTTGTTTTCTGATCCATCACGGTACCGCTGATGCTTTCACCCTGCGCCATGAGACGATGAGCCTGTCCACACCACACGGCAAAAACAAGCAGGAGTATAATCAACCTGCCCGTGAATACCTTGCCTTCTGTGTTTTGATTCTTCATTTTCAGAATGTCTTTTTCATAATGACTTCACCTTTCGCGTCGAACATAAACCAGGTGCCGCTTTTAAGGCCCTTCTTATAGTGCATGATGTAGCGGATCTGACCGTTTTCATCCCAGATGAGCCATTTTCCGTGTTTCAATCCTGCAGAGTAACGGGCTCCGGCAATACGGATACCCTGTTCATTCCACGAATACCAGCTTCCGTGCTTAAGTCCCTTCCGGTAAGTACGCAGTTCTTTCGCTTTGCCGTTCTCGTGGTAAAGCAGACTCTTACCATGCAATTGACCTTTGCGGATAGAAAGGCTCGCGAGAACATTCCCGCTGGCCTTGCTCTCCTTTAGTCTTCCGGTGTAAAGCTCATTCCCTTTATAATAAAGGCTGTCGCGTAATACAATCTCCTGCGCGAAAGCATTCAGCGATAAGAGCAGGAGCAGAATAGCGGTGATTTTTTTCATCATAACAGTGTGAACGTTTGGACATAGTATTCCTGTTCTGCTGAAAGCAGTTCACTCAAAACGGGAGTTTCCTGTTTATTCGGGGAGGATAGCGATTTCGAGATTGAGCTTCTCACCTGCAGATGCTTTGACAGCAGCAAGCTCAGTTTGCTGATAGCTGATATAACTGATCTCGAGGTCATAGGTGCCGGGCTCAAGGTTGCTGATGCTGAAGTTCCCGTCGAGATCCGTATAAGCACGGATGTTTGTTCCTTTTACTAAGACGGTGGCACCTGCAAGGCTTTCTCCGGTATTCTTATCGACCACTTTTCCGCTGACACCGGTCACATCACCGGGCAGATCTGTGGGGATACTTCCGAATGACTGCAAAGAAAAAAGGGTGATACACAGGGCCGCGATGAATGTCGAAATGGTTTTCATATTTTTCTTGTTGTTTTACGCAACAAAAGTACCCCGGCCATGTGACCTTAATGTTAAGGACTGTTTACCCTTCCATTAATTTCATGTTAACTTAATATTAAGCGCTTTCATTTCCAGCAATCTGGATATTCCCGGCCATAAACAATGCAGGGTTTACAGGGAAGATGCAGAAAAGAGCTTTTTCATCTCTTTCATCACCGCATCAGACCAGAAATAACCCTCCAGTCTTTTACCCTGGACGCATGCCCAACCGTCAGTCAGGCAGTTTTCCAGGGTGACGGCTTTCTGCAGGGCCTTTTTGCTTTCTCCTGCATTGGTTTTACTGCGGGCCAGCGCGAGTCCGAGGAGCGCATTCCATGAGGAAGTGTCGCTTGCGGTAACTTTCAGGAATTCCGCCTCTGCACCGGTATAATTTTTCATTTCAATAAGCAGGTATCCTTTGCCAATTCGGGAAGCCTGGTATGATGAATCCATGCTGATGGCTGCATTGAACTGCTCCATGGCCAGATCTTTCTTCTTCATCGCGTGGTAAATGAAACCTTTGTAAACCAAGGGTGAAGGATTATCAGGGCTGAGCCTGATGGCGTTATCAATATCTGCAAGCGCGAGGTCAAAAGCTTTTTGCTGACGATAAATAATGCTGCGGTTGATGTAGGCTGATACGAAGCTAGAATCGGTTTCAATAGCTTTGGTGAAATCCTTCAGAGCAGCGTCGGTATTATGTTTTTTCAGAAAAAGGTTGCCACGGTTGAAATAGATCCGGGGGTCTTTGCTTTCCGTTTTCTCTGCCCGTCCGTAGTCCGCTATGGCACTGTCAGGCAATCCCAGGTCATTATATACGGAAGCGCGGTTATAGTAGGCGAGGTAAAGACCCGGACTCACGCTGACCGCCTGGTTAAGGTCACTGAGGGCAGCATGCTGGTCGCCGAGGTACGAATAGATCACGGCACGGTTCACCCAGGCCATGGCAAAATCCGGGGTCAGTTCGAGGGTCCTGGTGAAATCCTGTATGGCTTCTTGGAATAGTTCATAACGGGCAAGCACCAATCCCCGGTTATACCAGGCCTCGGTGAAGGAAGAATCTGTCTCTATGGCTTTGGTATAAGCGTCCACCTCCTTCTGAGCATCATTCAGTTCAGCAAAGATCAGGGCCATATAATAATAGGTAGAGGCGAAGGTGGGGACGAGCTGGCTGACTTTGTCAAGGTCGGCCAGGGCCTGCGGGTACATTTTCAGATCCATGTAAACCAGTCCGCGGTAGTAATAGGCTTCTGCCAGATCGGGTTTCAGGGTGAGGGCCGTGTTGAGGTCTTCCAGCGCTTCGGTGAATTTTTGAAGGGAGGCGTAGGCCGAAGCCCTGTTAACATAGGGAGCGGGTTCCTGTGGGCGAACATCAACAGCCTGGGTGAAATATTCAACCGCTTTATGGTAATCTTTCGCACCGAATGCCTCACTGCCGTATTTGAGGTAGAAGTCGTACTGGGCAAAAGAGGTTCCGGCAATGATCATACAGAACCATAGCAATGCCAACCGAACAGAGTAGCGTTTCATATTCTGATTCTTTTAACTAAGCACAAAGATACTGAATTGATCAGATCAAGGGCATGAGCATCCGGGAAGGCACCTATCAGAACCTGGCGATGAATTCAATGGTGGCTTTGTCGTCCAGATCAGGCATTGTTTTATAAAAATATTTCTCGTAAGAGATCCTGATGTCGGCCCAGCTTACTTTATGGAAGCCCAGGGTTACGGCCGATGTGATGCGGGAAGGTTCGATGATGCCCTTTTCCATGTCGCCGGTATAGAGGTCATACCTCAGGGCAGGTATGATATTCCGTAATATGCCTTTTTTCAGGGGAATCTCATACAGGGCATAAGCAAATGCGCCGTTTGAATGAAAGTTGCCGATGGTATCGCGGGTATGTTTCTGGGCATACTCCATGTCGAAAAAGAAATTTTTATAGCGGTAATTGAAACCGGCGTTGAACATATCGGCATTGTAACCACCCACCTTACCGGTGAAGTAGCATGCAGTGAGGCTGCATCCTTTCCAGGGACCGAGTTCCAGACGGCTGGCGAAGCTGTGCATCTTCATCCACTGGGCGGTATTGATCCCGGATCCGTTTAGTACTCCTGCATGTATGGCAAAAGGAAAAGGCCCATCGTGTTGGTAAGAGGCCAGAAAGCCGATGTCCCTGAGGTCTTTGCAAATGCGTTTGGCGATGAAACTCCGGTTGGAAAAATTCAGGGTGCCGGGTGAGCGCAGGTTATCCGTGCTGAAGGGGATCTTCTGCTGTCCCAGGGTAAATGATAGCCCTTTCAAGGGAATGAATTTCACATAGGCATCCAGCATCTTGATCTGTCCTTCGTCACTCAGATCAACTTCTGCTTTGTAGTTGAACACTTTGGTGACATACCCGGTGACCATAAAGCGGGCATTGCGGACTTCAAAGCGGCTCTTTCCGGTGGAAGAATTGTATTCAAATTTGGCCCGGATCACCCCGTCGATTTCGGGGATGAAGGTGCGTGTGACTGAATCTTTCTGAGCCTGTGCGGCGTTTGCAGTCAATAACAGAATAAATGCAAACAGGAATGAGCTGAAGAATGTCTTCGTTGTTTTTTCCTTCATTCAGTTCGGTTTCAAAGGATGACTTAAAACAATGCGATAAGGTGATAGACGCCTGCTGCGATCAGCATACTCACGGGAATCGTCAACACCCATGCCCAGAAAAGGTTAATAGTTACACCCCAGCGAACCGCGGTCAGGCGTTTGGTCATACCTGAACCGATGATGGAGCCGGTGATGGTGTGGGTTGTGCTGACCGGGATTCCGAAAGCCTCTGTGCCGAAAAGCAGGATGGCACCTGAAGTTTCTGCAGCCACCCCTTCAAAGGGCGTCAGTTTGGTGATCTTTGAACCCATAGTCTTAACAATACGCCATCCGCCGATCAGGGTTCCTCCGGCAATAGCCGCGTAACAGCTTAACACAATCCAGTGCGGAATGTGGTGTATCTTTCCCGCATCAGTGAAGGTTACCCTTGCCCAGTCAGGGATAGATGCAGGGTCGATTCCGTGAAAATATACAAGCAGAGCTGCGGTAATGATACCCATTACCTTTTGGGCATCGTTTCCTCCGTGACCGAGGCTGAAGAGTGCGGATGAGACCAGCTGCATGGGCCTGAATATCCTGTTCAGCTTATGCGGATTCGATCGCTTGCTAATGTGCAGCAGCAGCACCGAAAGAAGGTAGCTGATAATCATCCCCAGAAAAGGAGCCAGAAAGATAAAGGCAGCAATTTTCAGGATTTTTCCTGTATGGACCACATCCCATCCGCCGTAAGCGATGGCAGCACCAGCGAAACCGCCCACCAGGGTGTGGGAAGAACTCGATGGTATACCCAGATACCAGGTGAGCAGATTCCAGATGATCGCCGCAATGATTCCTGCGAGAATAACCTGGAGCGTGATGGCATCGGTATCAACCACCTTGGCTATGGTGTCCACAATATGCAGCTCGAAAATGGCGTAGGCCAAAAAGTTGAAGCCTGCAGCCCAGATCACGGCCTGAAGAGGTGACAGAACCTTGGAAGAAACAATGGTAGCTATAGAGTTGGCTGCATCATGAAAACCGTTGATGAAGTCAAAGACCAGAGCAAGCAGAATGATTGTCAGAAGCAGGTAGAATTCCATGAAATCACTTTATGCATTAAGAATTATTATATAATAATGAAGTGCGGCAAAAGTAAAATTTCAATGTTACTTTAATGTTATGTAAACATTAGATCATTGTTAATTTTTCTGAAATGCAGAACATCTCTGGCATGCTTATAAAGCAAAATGGCTGCAGATTTTTTTGTTTTCCTGTTGCAACAACGCTCAAAGGCAATTACAGATCAGATAAAGAGATTGATGATGAAATATACCAGTGCCGACATACCTATGGTGGCCGGAATCGTTAGAATCCATGCAGCCACAATACTCTTCGCTACTTTCCACTTGACCGAGGACGCCCTTTTTGTTACACCAACACCCATAATGGCTCCTGTTATGGTATGAGTAGTGCTCACAGGAATTCCGGCAAGCGTTACTCCGAAAAGTGTTAGTGCTCCGGCCGTTTCAGCACAGAAACCTCCAATAGGTTTCAGCTCTGCCAGACCTGTCCCCAGGGTTTTGATGACTTTCCACGCTCCTGTAAGGGTGCCCAGTGCTATGCATGAATAAGCAGTCAGCACAACCCACATCGGAATTTCAGCATCAGCGGGAAGGTAACCGGTTCCGATGAGCAACATCAGCACAATACCCATCGTTTTTTGTGCATCATTACCCCCGTGACCCAGGCTGAATGCTGCTGAAGATGCAAGCTGCAGAACCCTGAACCATTTGTCAATTTTCCCGGGTGGGCGATTTCCGACCACTTTAAGTGTTAATGCCATGAAGAGGTACCCGATGAGGAAACCAAATATGGGCGCAAGAAAAATGAATAGCGTAATTTTAAAAATACCCGAGAAAAAAACAGCAGCAGTACCTCCTTTAATTAATGCAGGTCCAATGAGTCCTCCGACAAGCGCATGGGAAACACTGTTGGGCAATCCTCTGGTAGCACAGATTAAGACCCAGATTCCGGCTCCGAGCAAAGCAGACAGGATAAAAACAGGATCATCCTTAACAATATCAGGAACGATGATACCCTTGCCAATGGTTGTGGCAACGTGGGTCCCCAATACAAGAAATGCAATGAAATTAAAAAATGCTGCCCAAAGAACAGCCAACCTTGGAGGCAGAACACGGGTCGCAACAATCGTGGCGATGGAATTGCCTGCATCGTTCATCCCGTTAAGGAAGTCATAAAGAAATGCGATGCAGATAGTAATAATGACCAGGGTAAGCACGGAGGAGAGCGATTATGCGATTTTCACAATAATGGATTTCACAACATCCGAAACGTCTTCCTCTTTATCTGTTGCTTTTTCAAGTGTGGCCAGCACTTCTTTGATTTTG
>CALGYY010000007.1 GCA_937934705.1 uncultured Bacteroidota bacterium | reverse complement strand
TTGGCGGTTTTAGCCGTCAGGTATCCGTTGGAGATATCCGACAGGATAATGGCCTTTTTCCGGGCATCACGGCTGTCGGTAAAATCCGCTTCATCACAGAGAAAGTAATCCTGAGGAAGCAGGTAATAATAGTCCTCTATTGATTTGGGGGTGCTGGTCTGTGCGGAAGCCGTCATACTGATCATTATCAGGGAAACCAAGCAAAAGAATACTGTTCTCATGGGTTCAGGATTATCGGTTTACAAAAGTATGCATTTCCTGTGAACAGCAAAAAAGGCTGCCTTTTACAGACAGCCTTCCGTGACATTGTTGTTCCGGGATCAGAACTTTCCGAATTTCATGGCCAGGTTCACGCTGAATCCGTTCAGTGCGTCATTTGCGAAGGATGGCAGCTGTGTCGGGGAAGTGATCCTGTATTTGGCCCCGACTGCCAGCCGAAGGTGTTTCACCAGGTTGACTTCAAGGTCAATTCCCGGTTCTGCGACAAAGAAAAGGTCGGCATCACGGTAATAGTATTCATAATCAAAGCTCCCCCAGTAATAGGCATCCATTTGTGCCACGGCACCGATTCCGATCACCACCGGAAATGAAACGTGGACCGGAAAGCGTGGAAAAATCACCGGTTCGAGGAGCAGTCCCCCATAACCGCCCTGCAGGCTCTGGTAATTGGCGCCTGACGGGTGATCGAAGAAATACTCGTTGGAGAATCCGCTTCCCGCCACGCCTATTCCGAAGCTGTGCCCCAGCAGTACCGCGGCATTGAGGCCATAACTGAAACCATCATGTCCGTTAATGCTGCTATACCCGGCCCAGAGTGTGGCATAGCCTCCCTTCTCCCCTTTTCCGCCTTTCAGCAGCGTTTTTATTTCCTTCTTTCCCAGACTGTCCTGTTGAGCGCTCAGACAAAGGGGTAATGAGAGAACCAGAATGCATGCAATCGTTGAATACAAAATATTTTTCATATTGATAAATTTATGATTTTATAAAAAATCTATACCTCAAAACAAGACCAAAGTCCCAAAGGTTCATCCTGAATATCCTCGTAGTGGAAAAGGATGCATAGGGCAGATACTGCACACCCAGACTCAGCGGGACCTTATAAAAAGCATATTCAAGTCCGGCCATTCCGTTGAACCCGATGACAGGTCCTGAACGGAAGTGATGAGAAGGCAGCAGGTCGGAAGGATGATAATCGCGTCTCCATTCATAACCCAGGTGCCCGCCGTAACCGAAGCAGAGAAAAAAGTGGTCACTTTTCCCGGTAAAGACAGGAATGTAGCGCTCGCGGATGACATTGAGCTGTATGCCCTGATCGCGCAAGCTCAGGAGGCCTTCCGTGGCTTTCATTTCCCCGGTAAAAATCTGGAAACCGACCGCATTGGTATAGCCTCCCCTCAGAGAAACAGACATGGGAAAATCCTGGGCGGCGGCCAAAAATGAGCTGCCGGCTAATATGATCAGGATCAGGACTTTTCTGATAGTCTTCATCTTAATAATGAATTAAGCGACCACTGCCGCTGATATGGGTAGTAATCACAGGCTGTCCCGTATAATATACACTGCCGCTTCCACTGATATCCACATCAAGGCTCTGAATCGCATAAACATACATATCACCTGATCCGGATATGCTTGCCCCGACATGCTGAGCAGGCAGACCAGAGGCGCGCAGATTACCGGAACCCGATATTTTCAGCTGGGCATGTTCGGCACTCCCTGAAATATCCATTTCTCCGGATCCGGAAATATTCGCACTCAACTCAGTCGCATGTGTGCTGATCGAAATATACCCTGAACCGGACAGGTCAGCATCCATATTCCCGGTAGTGAAGGTGTCAGCCACGATGGAACCGCTTCCGCTGAGCTTCACTCCGCTCAGGTGGGGCATACGGATTCTGACCTTAATGGTGTAGTTCGGCTTCAGGCTTCGGTTATCACGCACCCCCAGGTGCAGAATATTTCCTGAAACCTCCGTTTTAATATAAGGCAGCAGATTTTCCTCCGATTCAATCTCCAGCGCATAAATACTGTCGTGGCTGATCTCAACTGCAAAAATCCCGGAGGAGTGTATCTCTGTGTATCCGCCTACACTTCTGGCTTCAGTGATCACATGGTGATTTCCTTCCACACGGTGAAACTTCCCGCATCCTGTCACCACTGCCAGCAAAGTTAGCAGTGCAGCAATGCCCATAACCATCTTTTTCATAATTGTATTTTTTAAGTTAAACATGAAATTTGCGGACTTCTGAAAACAGAGTCGCAAAAAAAAATGAAGGGTTGCAAGGCTCCCGAAAGCCTGCGTCAGTAGGCAAAAACGCATGGCTAAAAAGAGAAACCCTGTTCATCATCTGTATGACAGAGTGGCGAACAGGGAATGAACAGGATGAAAGGTCCTTCAGGGATCAGTGCATGCGACTGATGGTAATGGATCCGGCAACGGCATTCAGTAAAATCTGAATGGAAGAAGGAGTGCTTCCCGCGCTCTGTCCGCTGATCTTGTACTGCTGCAACTTTTCGTCGACCAGAACGGGATTCAGTCCCTCTGCCGGAGAAGTGCTGAAATTGCTTTTTCTGTAATCCGCTGTGAGATGAAATGACAAATCAGGCGGAAACATCAGGATAATATCTGTATATTCAGAATTCAGATTGAAGGCAGTCAAAGCAGGGGAAAGGGCAGACACCTTCAGGTCACCGTATTTGCTCGTGAGCAGCGCGCTGCTTCGCAGGTTCGATATATCCAGTAGTGAGAAATCAGAACGACCCGTAAGAACATCCAGCGTATCCACATAGAATTTATCCCGTTTTGACTCCAGGTCGAGACTCAGCGTGCGGGTTATCCAGAACTTCGAGGAGCGTGATGCGATCCTGAGGTTCTTTCCGTTTTTCAGGATCACTTCAGCATAAGAGATATCCATTCGTGCATTTTCCAGAGAAGCCAGAGTCATATTACCAAAACCCAGGTTCAGACTCACTTCCCCTCCGAGCGACCCGGCCTTGAAATCACCGTTGGACAGGTTCAGTTTGAATCCGCCGGTATGATCGGATGCGTAGACACTGCCGTATTTATTGACTATTTCCAGCGGCAGCCAGGATGGAATGTACACTTCATAATCAATGTCCACCCTTTTCGAGGAAGAGAACACCCCTCCTGTCACATCCTGCCAGTCGACCCCCAACACATTTTTATTCTCAGGGAAACGGGTCTGCACATCCAGGTAATAGGATGTTGCCAGGAATTGCACATCAATACCTGCTAGGCGTGCCTCTGCATCCGCTTCTTTCTTATCGGCCGAGCGTATGCTGATGTTGAATGATGCACTGTCTTTTTCCCAGGTATGGATCATAACATGTCCGTACTTATTGGTAATCTTCAGGCTCATGTTCCTGTTCAGCGGGAATGTTTTCCTGACATTTTTCGTCTTTTCGACCTGGGCGTCCACCGTGTGAAGGCTCAGACAAATGACAGCCAGTGTGATAATGATCTTATATTTCATAAACTTTTGGCTTTTCTGTTTCTGCTTTGCTTTCTTTAAGCTGTTCCAGCATCATTTCGAGGATCTCGAGTTTCACTTTATAGTTCAGGATCATGGCTTCGATCACTTCTGTATTTTCCATATTGTCTTTCAGGTCGCGCTTCAGTTCG
>CALGYY010000006.1 GCA_937934705.1 uncultured Bacteroidota bacterium | reverse complement strand
TTTTCCCCTGGGCTGTTTGAATGTCATATTATTGAAAATCAAAACACCGAACATACAAACTGTTTTGAATTGCACGTCACCAGGGGCGCGAGGACCTATTGCGCCAGAGCAGAGGCCATGCAGGAGGCAGTGATCTGCCGGGCTACAGAAAAAAGTGAACCCGAAGCATGTGTGCAGCATGTCATCAAAAGACTTGCTGAGCATGAAGATGCTTCAATTTCAGCGCGAGAAATCCTGGCTTTGGTGCTGAACCCGGAACTTTCCTTTGAAGAAATTCCGTCCATAATTGATCACCCGGAAGAAGATTATCCACGTATTAATCCGGACATTAACAGTCCTTTTGAGGATTTCAGCATCAGTCACGATCATGAATTGCTCTTAATTACTTTGCTCAGAAAGGAAGCGCATGTCTGAATCGGTCAAACTCAGTATAGGTTTGTTCTGCCACAATCACGAAGCCTTTGTGCGCCAGGCTCTGGAGGGCATTCTGAGTCAGGATGCCGGCATCGTTACTGAGGTTCTGGTCATGGATGATGCCTCATCGGATGCGACCCTTGAAATTGTCCGGTCGATTGCTCAAAGCCGGCCGGAAATCATCATTCATCGCAGTGAAGTTCAGCAGGGGCCGGTGAAGCAAGCCAGGTGGTTCACATCGGAAGCCAAAGGTGAATATATGTGCTGGCTTGATGCCGATGATTACTGGAATGAACCCTCCAAGATCCGCAGGCAGCTTGCTTTCCTTGACAGCCACCCGGATTACGCAGGTTGCTTTCATGATGCGCAAATCGTTTCTGAAATACCTGACAAAGAAACAGATGAGGAATATAAAATGCGGTATCATTCCCAATGGCGGTCCTATTCCCAGATCAACCACTACAAAGAAGACTATTTTGCCTGGGACGCCGTGATGCGAAGGATTATTCCAACGGCCTCTCTGGTTTTCAGGCGTCCCGATTTTACGGATTTCTTTTCCCGATTCAATCCTCCGCAGCTTTCACTGGCATGGGCAGTACATCTGTGGTTGCTGATGAATTCCCGCTTCCGGTACTTCAATGAAACCTGGTCTGTTTATCTCGACAGACCACAGGGATTCAGCAAGCATTATCCTTTGAAAACATTCAAGGTCAACAATATTGCTATCCTTGAACGATTTCTGGAAGAGCCGTACTACCAGGGTATAAAAAGAGACGTTTTCCGGGGTCTGGTTCAGGAGTATTATCACCTTCTTTCTCTGCCAGTTCTGCAAATTGAAAACGGAGAAGAATTAAATCAATATTTGAAGCGTTATAAACACTATTCTAACGAATTGCGCAAAGCAGACCTGAAGTGGTTCAGTGCTGTACACCGCAAAAAGGGATAAAGCAATGTGCGGCATCAGCGGGATCATTTCCAGACATGAAAACATTGACAGGGAGAAATTTACCCTCATGAATGACACCTTATCGCACAGGGGTCCTGATGAGGGCAGGGTCTGGATTTCCGATGATCTGAAAAAAGCTCTGGGATTCAGAAGGCTGGCCATTGTCGATACAGGTAAGTCCGCGTCCCAGCCAATAAGTAATGAAGACGGAAGCATCCTGCTTGTTTGCAATGGAGAAATATACAACTACATTGAGCTCAAAGAAATACTTGTTAAAAACGGTCACGTCTTCCAATCGACATCTGATGCTGAGGTCATCGTTCACGGATATGAAAGCTGGGGGACAGACATCTTTTCGATGCTCAACGGCATGTATTCAATTGCTTTGTGTGACTTAAAGAAGCATGAGACACTACTTGTGCGTGACCGTTTCGGGATTAAACCGCTTTATTATCAGATCAGTCCGGGAAAGATACTTTTTGCTTCCGAGCTTAGAAGCCTTCAGCATGAATCTGCCCAGACCCTCAATTTCCGATCGATCATTAACTTTTTAATCTACAGATACATACCCGGAGAAGACACGATATTCGACCATACTTACAAACTCTTACCCGGACATATTTTAAGGATCGCAGATGATCTGGGTACGCTTACAGAGAAATACTGGGAAGCCCGCTTTGAGGACAATATTCAGGATCCCAGAGATTTTTCCCGCGAAATAAGATCTTTATTACTGGATTCCGTCACCCGGCAGCTTAGAAGTGCGGTTCCGATGGCTGGTTTTCTGAGCGGGGGCTATGATTCGGGGCTTATGGTTTACCTGGCGAGGGAGGCCGCATATAATTTGCCCTGTTACACCGCCGGTTTCAAATACTGGGAAGGAAGCGAGGATGCATATGCCCGTGAAGCTGCTTCTGCACTGGGGCTGCAACTTCACACGAAGATGCTGGATTCTGATTCTTTTCTCAGTGATGCGCTGATCAGGGCGTGGGACGAACCGATTGCCGACATCTCGATAATTCCTTCCTTTCACCTGAGTCAGTTAGTTGCACAGTCGCACAAGGCAGCCCTTTCAGGAGACGGAGCAGACGAAGTTTTCGGCGGTTACAACTGGTATTATGATCTGGCGCATCAGCTGAAAGAACAAAAAACTTCGATATTCCGCCGAAACAGATCACACCGCAAGGCTTTCGACACCTATGTCCGTTATTCCGCCATGGGATTGTTCGACCGGGCCGCCCTGAAAGGAATTCTGAATCCACGGCTGCATGAAGATATCCCGGTAGATGTTTTCTGGTATTACAACCGGCATTTCAGGGACGATCTTCATCCGGTTAGAACCCTTCAATGGCTTGATCTTCATACCTTTTTGCCAGGACTGATACTTCCGAAGATGGATCGGGCTTCGATGGCTCATTCACTCGAGGTAAGGGTTCCCTACCTAGACCACCGCATCATTGAAAAAACATGGTCGACCGATTTGAGTGTATATTTCAATGAGAATCAATACAAACACATTTTCAGGGGCATGCTTCAGGGTGTTTTTCCGGAGACGATCCTGAACCGGCCGAAGCAGGGTTTTGTGGGTCCGGACTCTTATTATCAGGATTTTAACTTCTATCATGCATTATTAAAAAACAGCCGCCTTTCGGAGATGGATATTGTACTGCCGGAAGCGGTTGAAAAACTGCTGCAGGGACGTGATCACTGGCGCCTGTGGAAAATTGCCGTGTTGGAACTATGGCTGCGAAACCACTTCAGCTAATTCTGATCGCCTGTTTTATGTTACTGTCCATATTCCTGAAAGGAATCTATGCACAGAAAATCAGGTATACGGTATCCCGGACTTCATCAACAGCAAGGGCAGTTTCCATCAGCAACCCGGGGCAGGTTTCCGTGGATGCAGGCATTGTTCTGGGAGATTTCATTTTCCTGAACGAGAAGGCGCTGATTGACTCTATCCGCTCCATGAAAGTTCCGCAGGGTCTGGAAGCGGATTACAGAAAAGCCTGGTATTTCATGCTGAGCAGAACCTGGTCGGCGCGTAAGCCTTTGGCAGGCAGGGAACACTTCAATGATCTGAACGTATTTATCAATTCGGCCGGTTTCGGTTTCTGCGGAGCGAAATCTGATGCGCTGGCCGGAATCTGGAGTTTGATGGGCTACCCATCAAGGGTGGTTGACATAGGGGGACACGTCGTGCCGGAAATATACGTCGGGCAGCGCTGGGAAGTCTGGGATCCGACCTATCATGCCTGTTATGTCGACAGCAGCGGACGAATCTGCAGTGTGGAGGAGCTCTCTGCCCGGCCCTGGCTTGTGGATCATCCGGTAAGATTGAGTTATATTCCTTACTATTACTGGAACCGCATGATGGCTTTCAGCCGGAATACCGCGGAGCTCTATTCCTCTTCAGAGAACAACCAGGTGGTCAGAGATTTTCAAGCGGTTGATCCGAAAGGCAATACCGCCGAAATTTTACTTCCGGCCTCCTGCAGCATGGTCTTTCCCGTATATTCCGGGCTGCCCTTATACTCGGTGTACCGCGGAGTGACCACAAAACTTACAGATTATGCTGAACTGGCTGTTTTCGTTCCGGCCGGTGTCAGTACACGTCTGTCCATCCCCCTGTTGTTTCATGCTGCGACCTCAGCGGGGTCGACGCTTAAGCTTGGAAATCTGACCGTTGAGCTGACAAAAAGCAAAAGTGAATATGTCAGCTCGGGGTATAGCCTTTTTCAGACCATTGAGATCGCTGGGAACAGTGAGGGATGCACCCTGTTCTTTCTGTTGAATCCGAGATTATTCGACGATATGGCCAAACGGAATCAGAAGGTCTGGGAAACAGAAGAACCGCTACAGATCCGTTGGGTTAACCCGCATTTTTCAAACCGTGTTAACGTGATCTATCTGGATGACCTGAAGGGCGGACTTAAATTCCGTAAATTTGTGAAGGAGATGGGCCGTGTCCTTCTCAGATAAGCCATGAGTGAAGTCTTTGTAAATATTGAAGCTTACAACAGGGATCGCGAAGAGGGTCAGCTCGGCAGTTTGTGTCATGCCTCCCGGCAGAACCTTCTTTTTATTCAGAGCGGGGCCATGCTTTGTTGTCATTACAACAGGGGGTATATCCTCGGGACCTACCCTGAGCAATCGCCGATGGAAGCCTGGTCTTCAGAAAAACGGGGGAAGCTGTCCGAAGCACTGATGAACTATTCAGCCCCGGGCAGTTGTTCGGCCTGCACGGAAGAAATCAGAACGGGTCATTCTCATCTGGCCGGTTGTAAAAAGTACGATTATCTTGCGGGGAAAGATGCGGGGCAGCCTATTTCACTGGAATTCCAGTTGTCTAACCTTTGCAACCTGGAATGTCTGATGTGCAGCGGGGAATATTCATCGCTGATCCGGGAAAAAAGGGAATCCGGACCGCCCTATCCCAATCCCTGGGACAGTGCATTCATCCGCTCGCTGGAGCCCTGGATTCCCGGGCTTCGTTACGCCAGTTTTACCGGAGGAGAGCCTTTTCTGAATCCTTTGTACTATGAGTTTTGGGATCGAATGGCCACAAAGGGTCCGCATATCAGGGTGACGGTTTCAACCAACGGGACAGTGCTCGACGATCGTATCCGGAAATTGCAGGATCGTCTGAACATGGAATGGACGCTGTCTGTCGACAGTCTGGATGCGAGTGTCTATGAAAAAATCCGGAAAAATGCCGATTATGAACGGGTTATGAAAAATATCCGTTGGCTGATTGATGCGCACAAGAAGAAAAACAGACTGCTGTCGGTGAAGTTTGTTGTGATGAAGGAGAATATCCGGACCATTCCGGCTTTGTTTCAATATTTTCATGAGAAGCATGTCCAGCTTTTTCCCAAACCGGCATGGGTTCCTTTTGAGCAAACGCTGAGGTATGCTGAGGCGGATGAGCTGAACGCGATGATCAGCCTGCTGAAAAAGCAAAAGTTATCCCGGCGGTCAGACGTTCAGCGTTTTAACATCATGCGGTTCAATAACCTGATCTCTTTTCTGGAAGCTTGGCTTCGCGAGAACAATCAGCGCCATATTGGAGACTTTAACGGGTTGTCAACGGAGCAGATGGAGCAGCAACTGGAACGAATGATATTGCAATCGATCAGGAACGATGACCTGACGGAACTGCTTCACAAGCAAGGCCTCATTGATTTTACTCACCATTTGACAGTTCGTATACGTCAGCTCCGGATGCAGCATCCGGGTTACAGGAGCGCTCTTTGTCATTTGCTGCAACTGCCCCCTTATACTGTGATCAATGAAGTGTACCGGATGGACGACGAAAAATTCATCCGTCGATTCTTCAGCTGATTGCCTGCGCTTCATTACCTTTGCAGGTATTGAAACTCCTGAACAGAATTATAAAACCAAAGATCAGGTCTGCTGCCGGACAGAATGGCTCTTCCATTCCAGATGATATCATCAGGGAGTACAGGGAATTTGCCGGCATCAGGGCCGGGGACCCGATCTGCAAAGCGCCGTTCATCGCTATGCGTCTGAACCGTAGCGGTGGTGTAACCCCTTGCTGTCAGAATTACCTTTTGGATCAGCTTGAGGGAAAAAGCCTGATGGAGGTCTGGAATGGCGAGGCCTTTCAGAATCTCAGGCGTAAGATTCTGCAGCATGATCTCGACGGACATTGTGACTTTTGTAAAGCCCTGCTAATGCAACGCAATTATGGAAGTGTTCTGGCTGCAAATTACAACGCATTTGATATCCCCTACCACCCTTATCCAACCTATCTTGACCTGAGCATCGACAATCGCTGCAACCTGTCATGCGTAATGTGCAACAGCAGTCTGTCGTCCGGTCATGCATCCGCGGATCATCCGGGCCGACAACAGGATATCTACGATGCAGATTTCTTCTCACAGCTTGAGGAGATCATTCCCCATCTCAGTTATGCCATCTTTTCAGGCGGCGAGCCCTTCCTGATCGACGCCTATTACCGGATATGGGAGCGGATTTCTGAACTGAATCCGGATTTGGACATGACGGTGACCACCAATGCCACGATCATGAACGGGAGGGTAAAAAAGGTGCTTGAAAGAGGCCGGTTTTCGTTCAACGTAAGTATTGATTCACTGGAGCCTGAAATCTACGAAGAGATCCGGCGGAATGCAAGTTGGGAGCAGACCCATGCAAATCTGAAGTACCTGATGGAATACTCGGCACGGCACGGACGAACCCTCACCCTTGTTGCCTGTCCGATGAGGAGAAACTGGCGGGGTTTGCATAGGATGACGGATTATTGCAATCAAAACGGATTAAGGATCAGCTTTAACCTTGTTTCAAAACCTTTTCGGGAAGCTTTGTGGCCCATGGAGCGGGAAGAGCTTGACCTGATCGCTGCACATCTTGCAGAGCCTTTGCCCGCAAGCCGGAATCCTCACGATGCATACAATCGCCTGCAATTACACTCATTGCTGATGCTGGTGAGGCAGTGGGCGCGGCACGCAGATATTTTTCACTCCCACGGAAGAGACCATATGATCACAAGATCAGCATTCAGAAAAGCACTATGGGATCACATACTTAGCGGAAGCCATATGGCCGCTGATCCTAAAGAACGAGCCCTCACAGAAAGCAGACTGGATGAGGTTTGCGCCGTACTGCCTGAAACTTTCATTACGGATTTCTTTGTTGATCAGCTCAGGACCATATCCCCGGGAAAGATTGCCGGGGAGCTGATCCGGGAGGAGGTGCCGACCACGGCGGATAATTTATGTTCTGTTTTTTACTACGCCCGGGAACTGTTTTGCACTAAATACGACACATCACGATGAAGTTCCGCCGCCAGACCAGGAGTTTTTCAGGGGAAGAAACCGCTCAGGACATGTTTTCATGTAAGGCTCCTTTCACTTCAATGCGTCTGGGTCCCGGAGGCATCATTCAGCTTTGTTGCCACAATCATCTGGATATTGCTGGCCGCTATCCGGAAACCGGTCTGAAGGAAGCCTGGCAGGGAAGTGCCATGCAAGCACTGAGGCAGGAATTTGCCCGGGGTCGTTTTGCCCGGGGTTGCGAATTATGTGTTTCTTCTTCCGGCGTCCCGGGACAGAATAACGGGAACATTGCTTTTTTCGACGCATACAATGCTGACGATCATTGGCCGGTGATGCTCGATCTCAAGGCTGATGACCATTGCAACCTTGCCTGCATCATGTGCTCAGGGCTATCGTCGCACCGGATTATGAAACAGCGGTCGCACAATATTTATGATAACCCCCGCTTTACTGATGAACTGGAAGAATTTATGCCCCGCCTTCAGGAAATGCGCTTCAGTGGCGGGGAGCCATTTCTTTCATCATTGTATTTTCAGATATGGGAGCGGCTGATTCGCATTAATCCTGACTGTAAGATCAGCATACAGACCAACGGGACGGTTCTGGATGAACGGATCAAATCTTTACTTGAAAGGGGTGAATTTCATCTCAACATTTCCATTGATTCCTTTCGGCCGGAAACATACCAAAGCATTCGCACGGGAGCGGATTTCAACCGAATGATGGAGAATCTGCAATGGTTCCGCGACTATTCTTCTGCGCATCACAGGGATTTGCGGATCACTACCTGCGCTCTGCAGATGAATGCGGAGGAACTGCCCGGAATGCTTGAAAAATGGAACCTTCTTGGTGTGAAGGGCTGGATCAGCGTAGCATGGTTCCCCCCGCAGCTTTCCTTATGGACCATGGCACCCGAAGCTCTTGATCGCTTACATCCGATCTTTCAGGGTGTGGAGCTACCATCGGGAGAAGACATTTACCAGTCGAACGCCCGGGCATGGCGTTCCTTTCTGGACTCTTTTGAAGCAATCCGTGAAATGAGCCGCCTGCATTATAACACCTCACGTTCTGAGGGTGTCACGGCCGTAGATTTCCGCCATGAACTGATGCTGATGCTGGGCGGGAAGTCGGTTGCAGGAGAGCGGGTTGAGCGCATACTGGGTTTGATCCCTTCCGGCCTGCGCATGAACCTGAAGAGTTTCCGGCTTATGGCGTCAAGGGCGTCATCCATGGTTTTGTCTGATTGGCTGGATGGATTGCCGGATGAAAGACTACATGACATTTTCAATACTTTCGTGATCAGGAAGCGATGAGTGCAAATCTGTTGGAGCGGATAGGAGCAGGTATTCTGAAAACAATCAGAACCATCAGGGGTACACCTGATCCCGAAAAGAAGCAATATGGCCGGGGCTATGAACCTTTGCCTGCTCCGTTGATCCGTGCATTCAACAAACAAAGGCCTTTAGGCCCCCGCAGGCTTCTATGCTATGCTCCTTTCAAAATGATGTATTTCGCTTTCGGCGGGGAGGTGATTGCCTGTTGTCACAACAGGCGCAATATCCTCGGCCGCTATCCTGAGCAGGACCTGATGGCTATCTGGAAAGGTTCGGCATATGAGCGCCTCCGGGATTTCATCCGCAACGATGATCTGGGGAACGGCTGTGAGGTTTGCCGCAATCTGCTGATGAGTGAGAACTTCGACGGCGCCAAGAATGCTCTGTACGATCGTTATGAAGAGGGGGGCTGGCCCCTGACCATGGAGTTTGAGCTTGACAACCGTTGCAATTGTGCCTGCATTATCTGCAATGATCTGTTCAGCACCCAGATCAAGGGTGATCATGAGCGCAGCAATCCTTATGATAGCCGTTTTGCGGAACAGCTCAGGCCGTTTATTCCTCATCTGAAAGAGGCCAAGTTCTATGGGGGTGAGCCCTTTCTGATTCCCTTGTATTATGAAATCTGGGATTTGATGACGAGCATTAATCCGGACATCAGGATACTGGTTCAGACCAACGGGACTATATTGAATGACAAAGTCAGGAAACTCCTGAAGAAGGGGCGGTTCAGCATCAATGTTTCGATTGATTCACTGGATGCCGAACGTTTTGAAGTGATCCGAAAGAATGCAGATTTCCGGACTGTGATGGAAAACACCAAATGGTTTGCAAATTACTGCAGGGTTTCCGGCAGTCATTTCGGGATCATTCCCACACCCAACAGGATGAATGGTTATGACCTGGCTGAGATCACCCGCTGGGCCGGGGAGTTGGGCGGACGTGTATATTTCAACACATTAATCACCCCTCTGGAGCTTGCATTGTGGAATCTTCCTCCGCCCGAACTGCGCAACATTCACAGCAAGCTTTCGGGAGCCGCCCTGCCTTCCGGAACTCCGGCTGAGAAAGCCAATCTCAGGCATTTCAGGGATTTTCTGAAGCAGCTGCAAGCCTGGGCAGCCGCCAATGAGAAGATGCCGGTCAGCCCCATGAAAACAGCGCTTACCCGCCAACAGCTCTCAGCAACAAAAGCCCTGTTTCTGCAGCGCCTCGAACACTCATTACGAGAGAAGCCAAACCGGGAATCTCTGATGGAGCTGTTTCATTATTCACTTTCTGCTGCTGCCGGAGTCAGGAATTCCGACCTGGTTTATATGGTTCTGGATAAAATCCCGATACAGGAAATCATTGCTGAACTGGAGACCGGGAACAGGGACAGGGTCACGCTGGCAGCGGCAAAAAAACTCTTCGAATCTGAAGGTCTTTATAAAATGGAAGAAAGCGTGAATGAATAAAAGCAACGGCATATTCAAAGTTCTTCAAAGGAAAATGCAGAGAAGCGTTCTCTGTCAGGCTCCTTTCAGCAATATGCTGATCGATCAGCAGGGTAATGTCAGAATCTGTTGCCATCAAAGCAATGATTTTTCAATCGGGAAATATCCTGAGTCAACCCTCCATGATATATGGTTTGGCCCGGTCCGAAAGAAGATGTGCGATGAAATGATTTCGGGAAAAATCCCTGAAGAGTGTATGGCCTGCTTAAAGAACGGCATTCACCATCAATCGCCGGATTCGAAGATTGCACGGGGCTCAGCCGGAAAAAAAAGCGGTTTCAACTCATGGCCTTATCAGATTGAGTTTCTTCTTGACAACCGTTGTAACCTCTCGTGCATCATGTGCGCATCAAATAAGTCGCGCGAGATACGCGACGGTTATACCCGACCTCCTGTTGAATTCGGAGAAGACTTCCTTTCTCAGGTCAGACCCTTTCTGAAGCACGCTGGTTTTCTGGTCTTTTCGGGCGGAGAACCCTTTCTTATACCATATTACCGGCGATTATGGGAGTATATTTCTGAAGAGAACCCCACAGCAGTGATTTACGTGCAGACCAATGGCACCGTTCTCAATGATGATGTCAGGCAATTGCTCATCCGGCACAGGATGCAGCTTGGTATTTCTGTTGATTCACTGAAAGATGAGACCTATGAGTCCATCCGCAGAAATGCTTCCCTGAAACAACTGATGGACAACCTTCCGGTTTTTATTGAGCACAGCAGGAAACTGGGCAATGAAATGACACTGATGATGACCCCCCAGCAACTTAATGCAGCAGAGGTGCCTGATGTGCTGAATTATTGCAATGAAAACGCCCTCAGGTTTTCTCTGAGTATACTGAACTGGCCGTATACGGCAGCGATCTGGGCCCTCCCAGCGAAGACTATTAAGATGCTGCTGGATGGCTACAAAAGCATACCGCTACCGGTCAATCCCAGTGCTACCGTTTTGCGGAATCATGAAATATTTCATCACTTCGTCAGGCTGACTGAGCAGTATTACCAGGAAAAGGAGGCCAGCGAACTTCACAGCAAGGAGCGGAGAGATCATATCATGAGGCAGGCTGAAGAGATCAGAAGCAAGCTGCCTGCAGAGATTGCAGAAATCGGGCAAGACCCTTCATGCCTCAATGAAGACCTGTCAGGTTTTGAATCGGATATTAATGCGCTTCATGAGTATTTGAAACCTCTCGTTCAAAACCGGAATGAACCTGAAATAATAATATATCTGCTTTTTAATAATAGATCAATGCGTGCGTTATTCCGCTTATCAAAGGAGATCAGCAGAGAACAATTGTTCAGACGTGCCGGGGAAAGAATGGAAGAAATCCTATTTTTGCTGGATCACCACCTTTATCACCGTATATAGAAACCAGAACCATCAGGTCAGGTTTTGCCGAATATGCAGAAAAGATTGAAATACATACTGGTCAGTATCAGCAGGTTTATTAACCGTCTGCTTCCTCATTCCGCAGTGGTGAGTGATCCGGCGCTGGCTACACAGGGCAGGGCTTATAACAGGCAACGCTTCTTTGGCCCTCGTCCCCTCTTCTGTTATGCACCCTTTCGCTCCGTTTTCATTTCCTATGATGGCAGGGTTTCACCCTGTTATGCATGCAAGGCGGTGGACCATGTCAACGACAAGCGGTTGGAAGATGTATGGAACGGACCGGTGTTCGGGGATTTGCGACGTTCATTTCGCCGGGGCATTATTCCCGATGCCTGCAGTTTCTGTCGCGGCCACCTGAAAAACGGAAATTTCGGGTCCATCCTTGCCGCGAAGTACGACTATCACAGCCTTCCAAACAGGGGTTATCCATCCATCGTGGAATTTGAGCTGGGGAATGAATGTTCGCTTCAGTGTATCATGTGCAGCGGAGAACTTTCATCCTCCATCAGGAGTCAGCGGGAAGGCAGAGAGCCGGTGCCGAGCGTTGTAAATGATCGTTTTCACGAGCATTTTGAATTCTGCCTGCCCCACCTTCGCGCTGCAGAATTTACAGGAGGCGACCCTTTTCTCATTCCTGTTTACCGCAAAATATGGGATCGCATTGAAAAGGTCAGGCCTGAGACGGACATCCTTATTACGACCAATGCCAATACGATGGGTCAGCATGTTGAGGACCTGCTCAGCAAAGACCTGAAGATCAGTTTTAATATCAGCATTGATTCCCTGAATAAAGAGACTTATGAGAAAATCCGTGTGAATGCGGTATTTGAAGATGTGATAAGGAACATCGGGATCTTTGCGGAATACACCAGAAGCAGGGGCACACACGTCGGTTTTCTGGTCTGTCCTATGAAGCTGAATGCTTACGAACTCCCGGACTTTATCAAATTTGCAGAAAAGTATGGTGCCGGTTTAAGTTATCATGTGGTTTTTAAACCGGCAGCGCTCGCACTCTGGACTCTTGGGCATAAGGAATTGCAGGAACTTCATTACCACCTCGTCCCCCATCGTTTCAAAGGCACCGGTCTTATCTCATCGCAAAATGCACGGAATTATGATGCATTGGTAGAGTTAATCCGTGTTTGGTCTGAAAAAGCCCTGCAGCGATCAATTGCAACGGAGGAGAAGTCTGATGCCGTTCGTGAGCTGATTGCCCGCGCACAGAAGGAATTCTGGCAGAAGCTATCCTCAGTATGCGCAGAGGAAGATCTGAGTCATCACCGGACCCGGCTTGATTTTCTGATGAATAAATCTGTGATCAGTGAGTGGAAAGAACTTGTATATATTGAACTGTCACGAATGCCCGCTGATGAAATACTGAAAGGCTTTCATGAATTGAATGATGATTCGGTACTCGAAAAACTGAAGCGATATCACTGCGCTGTCTATTATCAGATCTTTGCCGGGGAAGGATTGAGCGACAACGACAAATATGAACTGGCAATGAAGGGAGGTCAATGGTGAAGGCTGAAAACGTATATGTTTTCGTGGTGTGCGGCGACCGACAGTATACCGATTCTCTTAACCTGGCCATCCAAAGCCTTAGAAAGAAGAGCCGGAACCGCATCATGGTGATCACCGACAGCCGGCGGAATCAGGACATGATCAGCGGCGCAGAGGTCATGGATGTTGAAACTCCTTCTGAGCTAAATCACCATCAGGCCTCTGTTTTTCTTAAAACATCCGTGAACAGATACGTCCGCAACGATCATGGGCTTTGCTGCTATCTTGATTCTGATATTATTACTTCAGGAGATCTTCCGGATGATGTCTTCAGCCATTACCGGGGAATTATCGGATTTGCTGAAGATCACCTGAGTCTGGACCTGTTCAGTCCCTATGCCGTCCAATGCAACTGTCTGAATGAATCCCGGAGCAAAGAAAGCCTGCTTCATCAAGCGCAGAACGGCTATGCGGAAATCCAGAATTCCTGGCACAGGTTCACGGATCAGAGCGGGGGTCGCGATCTTCAGGCTATCATTGCTGAAACCAGGCGTTTGTGGATGAAGAACGCAGCCTATTTGGGCTTGTACATGCTTAAGCTCAATCTTCCGATGTTCAGAAAGGCGCCGCTAAAAGCCTATTACTTTGACAAAAAGGAAAATGCCTGGTATGATCCTGAAGGAAGAAAGATCCTCTATCCGCTGATCCCATATTACGAATATATTCATCAGAAAACAGGCTTTTCTTATGACAAGAAAGGCTGCTTTTGGTTTGACGGCTCAAGACAGGATGTGTGCATTCCGTGCTGTCATCATTTGCATCAACAGATTGAAAAAGAATCCGGGATAAAAATACGGCCTGCAGACTGGCAACACTGGAACGGTGGAATGTTTGTGTTCAGTAAAGACTCTGATGACTTTCTTGACAGCTGGCATGATTCCACGATGCGGATATTTAAAGACCCTGCCTGGAGAACCCGGGACCAGGGAACTCTGGCGATGACAGCATGGAAGTTCGGGCTTCAGAAGACACGGCTGATTCCTTCTGTCTTTAATTACATTGTTGATTCAGGAAAAGCCGGCCTTGTGTGGGGGGAAAGGGGTGTCAGCCGGGATCATGGCAAAACGTGGGATCGTCCGCAGATGATGCACATATATCACCGTTTTGGTGATGAATCGTGGGATTTCTGGCAGTTCATCAAACAAAACTATTTATAAAGGGCCATTTTATGGGGACCAGGCATCTGTTGAAAAGTACGTATAAGGCTTTGAATAACATTGCCTGCCATTTCTATCCGGCAGTCCCTTTCGATGCGGCTTATCGGCCGGAAGATGCCGGGACAATGAAATCTTACAACAGGAACAGGCCCTATGGACCCTCCCCCGTACTCTGTTACGCTCCTTTCCGCAGCCTGTTTTTCAATACGGAGGGCCATGCTCTGAGCTGCTGCAAGAACACCAAGGTCGTTCTCGGGACATACCCTCAGCAGAGCATCAGGGAAATGTGGGAGGGACAGAATATCCATAAGCTTCGCGAACATATTCTTCATAATGATCTTTCCTTCGGTTGTTATAAATGCAGAGAGGCTCTGCAGGCGGGAAATTATGCAGCCATGACATCCTGTGGCTTTGATTTTTTGCGGGCACATAAAAAAAGTAATTACCCCCAACTGATGGAATTTGAACTGAGCAATCAGTGCAATCTGGAGTGTGTGATGTGTTCGGGGCGGGTCTCTTCCGGCATCAGCAGTAAGAGTCATAACCCTCAAAGCAGAAAAACTCCTTACGACCTTGCGTTCGCGGATCAGCTGGAACCCTTTATACCGGCCTTGAAACAGGCACGCTTCTATGGAGGGGAGCCTTTTCTGATCGACCTGTATTATGAGATCTGGGAGCGGATGCTGCGACACAATCCGGCGATCAATTTATACGTGTTGACCAATGGTACGATTCTGAATGAAAAAGTCAAGGCATTACTTAAGAGGGGCCGATTCACCATTCATGTATCTGTTGACTCCTTCAATCCCGAACTTTATGAAAAGATCAGGGTGAATGCGCGATTCAGCCAGACCATGAACAATCTCCAATACTTCATACAATATATGAAGACTCATGGTCAGCGATTGTGTATATATGTGACGCCAACACGTATGAACTGGCAGGAAATTCCTGAAATGGTCCGCCAGTGTGACTCCATGGGGACCGATATATATTTCAGCACTGCCTGGTATCCTGCGCACCTCAGCTTGTGGAATCTGCCCCTGGAGGAACTTGAGGCGATTGAGAGAACTTACAATAATGCTCCCCTTTCCAGAACCCGCAACGGGAAGGCTTTTAAGATGATGCGCTCAGAAATCACCAGATGGGTATTGATGCAAAAGCAGGATCCGGAATACCGGGCGCATTTCCTGCAGTATGCAGTTCGGCAGGAAGAGAAACCTGAAGACGCACTCACTGAGATCATTGAATCAGATGCTGATCTTTATAAAACCCGACTGGCAGAGAACCTCCTGCAAGCCTGCCAGAACGAAGACCGGGTTTCTGAGCTCATCACAAAGATCGACCAATTGATCGTTGCGGGAGACCTGAATGCACTGGTTGTTTATTACTACCTTAAAGGCCTTTCACCGGGTCACATTATTGAACGTCTTCTTTCTGAACCGATGGAGAAAAACCTTGGTTTTCTGCAATCCAAACAGGAAGAGATACTGAGTACCATCCAAATTAAACCCGGTTCAGATGAAGGATGAGAACCGTTTAGTAAATGGTTTGTGGATCGGAAAGCACCTTTCGGTCATTGAACAGTTGTGTATACGCTCTTTTCTTGATCATGGTCATCCTTTTCGCTTATGGGTTTACGATGCACCTGACATATACATTAAGGGTGATTTTAGCCTGGCGGACGCTGACGAGATCATTCCCCGTGAAGAGGTTTTCTGTTATAAGAACCGTAATCAGTTCGGTCACGGGAAAGGGAGTTACGCTGGTTTTTCTGATATTTTCCGTTACCGTTTGCTGCACCTTTATGGCGGATGGTGGACAGATATGGATGTGGTTTGCCTCGGACCGATGGATTTCACGACTCCCTACGTTTTTCGCACCCATCATGATTTTCCGTTGGTAGGCAATATTATGAAGGTTCCGCCGGCGAGCGAGCTCATGAAGGTATGTTATGAGCGGGCATCTGCGCTGGTGAATGACGGAAACACAGACTGGAATCTTCCGATACGAATCCTGAATGAAGAGGTCCACAAGAGGGATCTCCAAAAGTACATATGCGAGTTTTCCAATCAGGACAGCTGGCGGTATATCCGTAATCTCCTTTACCGTAACCCGCGAATTCCCGGTCATTGGAAGGCTCTGCATCTGGTTAATGCAGAATGGCGGAGGAACCGGATTGACAAAAATGCCATTCCCGCTTTCAGTTATATTGGCAGAAAAATGCGGCAGCACGGGATCTCATCCGTTCCCTCATTTTCTGCTGTGCTTAAAAATTACTTTCGCATCGTTTTTCCGAAAAGTACTTTTATCCAGGCCTGGTGGCTGTTCGTCAAAACATTCTGGCGTTTTGTCCGCCTTTTCGTAAGAGAGAAGCCTTACAAACAAGGCGTTTCAGGATAATTTTATTGTGCTGTTCGTATCATGTTTCGTGATTATCTCTGATATTTGTTTTGAAAACAAAAACAAATTATCATGCTTTATTACAAACAGGAATCCTATGCGATCATCGGGGCTTGTATGGAGGTTTATAACGTCCTTGGTCCTGGTTTTCTGGAAAATGTTTACACAGAGGCCCTGCAGGTTGAGTTCGGGCTGCGGGGTATTCCGTATGAAAAGGAGAATCGTCTGAACATCATTTACAAGGGGACGCCATTGATGAAAACATTCAGGGCTGACTTTCTGTGCTATGACGACATCATTATTGAGGTCAAAGCGGTTAAACAGATCGATCCCATTTACCAAGCTGTTGTGATCAATTATCTGAGGGCTTCAGGGAAGCTTCTGGGGTTGTTGGTAAACTTCGGTGAGGACTATCTTCACTACGAACGTCTGGTTAGAAACACAAAAGAAACATCCTGATCAGAGTCGTCTATCAGGACTTTTTGACAGTTCTGATATTGGAATTATTTCCGGAATACGTGCTGAGGCCAAATTTCCGGGAAAATTCTATTGTTGTCAGTTTATAACTTATTCTCCTGTATCATAATTATATCAGGGGGTTAAACACTTTTACGGTTGCCACCCTAATCAATTCAATTCTGCCAAACCTGATTTAAGTAGATATTGATCTTGGCTCTGTTGTGACACAAATTGAACAGATCTCACAAATTACATAACTACACGAATTAACAAATCACACGAATTGCTTGGACTACACGAATTGTAATACTTATAAGAATTACACAAATTGCACGAATTGCACAAATTGCAATACTTACACGAATTGCACAAATTGCACGAATTGTAATACTTACACGAATTGCACAAATTGCACGAATTGCAATACTTACACGAATTGCACAAATTGCACGAATTACACGAATTGAGCGAATTACACGAATTGAGCGAATTGGGCGAATTGAGGGAATTGGGCGAATTGGGTGAAAAGTGAGACGCACATGAATTTCAGTAATAATCTGAAACGATGATGTTTAAACGTGGCAGGGCCGGCGATTCATATGCTTACTCCGGAAATCTATTTCGCTGTTACCAGATAGTAGTTCTTTTTTCCTTTCTGGACGAGGATATATCTGCCGATGAGTAAATGGGCCGCACTGATCAGCAAATTTTCGTCCGACACCTTCTGTTTGTTAAGAAGGATCCCCCCGTCTTTCAACATTCTACGGGCCTCGCCTTTGCTGGGGAAGATTTCTGTTATTTCAGACAGAAAGTCAATCAGCGGAATACCTGCGGTGATGAGGTCGCGGGACACATCACACTGAGGAACCCCTTCGAATACTGACAATAACATTGCCTCCGGTAAGGATTTCAAAGCTTCTTCTGTGCCCTTTCCAAACAGGATTTCCGAAGCACTGACCGCTTGCTGATGATCCTGTTCGGAGTGAACCCGGACAGTAATATCCTTTGCGAGTGCCTTCTGCAGGACACGCAGATGGGGAGCGGCCTGATGTTCGGCAAGCATGGCATCTGTTTCCTCTTTTGTGTACAACGAAAAGATCTTAATATATTTCGCCGCATCTTCATCCGTGCAATTCAGCCAGAACTGGTAGAACCTGTATGGAGAAGTTCGGGCCGGATCGAGCCAGACATTACCTTCTTCCGTTTTACCGAATTTCCCGCCATCCGCCTTCGTGATCAGGGGACAGGTCAGCGCATAAGCTGTACCTCCAGTTTTCCGGCGAATCAGTTCAGTTCCGGTAACGATGTTCCCCCATTGGTCAGACCCTCCCATCTGCAGGCGACAATGATGATGCTCATAAAGATGCAGAAAATCATAGCCCTGAACAAGCTGGTAGGTAAATTCAGTGAATGAAAGTCCCGTTTCCAGGCGTTTCTGAACAGAATCCTTCGCCATCATATAATTTACAGTCAAATGTTTTCCAACCTCCCTTAGAAACGAAAGAAAACTGAAATCCTTCATCCAGTCATAATTGTTGACCATGATGGCCGGATTGATCCGTGAGTCAAAATCCAGAAAACGCAACAACTGCTTTTTGATGCATTCCTGATTGTGGCGCAGGGTATCCTCGGCGAGCAAAACCCTTTCTTCAGATTTTCCCGAAGGGTCGCCAATCATGCCTGTAGCACCACCCACCAGCGCAATCGGAATATGTCCGCAAAGCTGAAAATGCTTCAGCATCATGATGGAAACAAGGTGCCCGATATGCAGCGAATCAGCAGTGGGATCAATTCCGACATATGCGGATGTGGTTTCCTTCAACAGATGTTCCTCTGTTCCCGGCATGATGTCGTGAATCATGCCCCTCCACCTTAATTCTTCAACAAAATTCATATAAGTGATTTTCGCGGCAAAGATAAATGAAAGCTCTCATTTTTGAGGAATTGAATACATTTGCCCGAAAGCGACAATATGGAATTTGTTACGGGAGGTAGCGGTTTTACAGGTTCTCACCTGATTTGTCAGCTACTGATCAGGGGCCGCAATATCACTGCACTCAGACGCAGTGATTCCGATCTTCAGGGTTTTCGGGTGATTGCCGCTCATTACGGGCTCAGCACGGAGGAGATCGAAAACAAGCTCCGATGGATCGAGGCTTGCCTTGAAGATCCCGAAACCTATGAAGCTTACCTGAATCACGACACCCGGGTTTACCATTGCGCAGCAGAAGTGGGTTTTGGAAAAGATCAGAAACACAGGATGCAGATCACCAATATTCAGGGGACAGCCTTTCTGGTTAACACCTGCATTGAAAAAAACATCCTGAGGATGTGTCACGTCAGTTCAATCGCGTGCCTGGGCAGCAGAACCGATGGTGAGCCTGTGACCGAAGAAGATGATTGGCAGGAAATGATGCCTCACTCTGCTTACTCGAGGAGTAAATATCTGGCTGAACTTGAGGTTTGGCGGGGAATTGCAGAGGGATTGCCGGCGATTATCGTAAACCCTTCCGTTATCACCGGACCGGGAGGACCAAAAAGCAGTTTCAGCAGGATGATCAAAACTGTTGCCGACGGACTTTCCTATTATCCCCCGGGATCCAATGCATGGGTAGACGTGAGAGATGTTGCCGAAGCCATGATCCTGCTGACAGAAGACAGCGGCTCCGAAGGACAGTATATTCTTTCAGGAGGAAATCACACCTACAAGGATGTTCTCATTTGGATCGCTGAGGGTCTAAAAACGAAATCGCCCTCACGAGCGGCAGGAAAACCAATGATGAAAGCGGCATCAGTGCTTCTTAACATCCGGCAAGCTTTGGGCGGAAAGAGAAATCCGATGAATTCAGAACTTGTGAGGATTTCATGTAATCAGTTTAGCTGTTCATCTGATCGATATATCTCAAAGACAGGCTTCCAGTTCAGGTCCATCCGCGACTCAGTAATGGAGGCCAGCCAGCTATTTCTGCAGATCAAAAAAGTTTAGATCAATCACCCGAAACGCTGTACAGTCAGGGCCTTTGGCTTCATTGTTATTTTACTGTTAAAATACTGTTAATCGGCCTGGCTGTTATGATTTACCACCACGCTTCACTAAATTTGTGGATACCAAAATCAACCAAATCCTCTTTCCCGTATGAAAAAGATCGTATTCCTGTTCACCATGCTATGGCTGGGATGTGTCCTCGGCGCGAACGCCCAGGGAGAATTGCCTTTGAATGCACCCAAAAATGAATTCAAAGTCATAAATAAGTCCCAGGCTTACCTGAAAGTCTCTCTGAGCCTGTCATCGATGAAGACCTTGCTGGTCAGTACACCCCAGGGCAACTTTACAGATCTTGTTCTTGACGGATTCTCCCGTATCTACGATGCGGGAAGACCCCAGCTTCCGGTTTTCAACAAATTAATTGAGATCCCGTACGGAGCAGACATCGAAGTGAATCTCATCAGCTTCGATGAGGAGATCATACCTCTTTCGCTCAACGGCCTGCCCAACAAGGTCATGCCTTGCCAGCCCTCATTATCAAAAAGTACGGATCCCTCAGAGGTACCTTTCTATTACGATCAGCTGTATTATCTGCAGGATCAGTTCAACACAACACCTGTCGCCAGCGTACAGACCAAAGGCATCATGAGGGGGGTACAGATGGGCGAGCTCACCCTGGCGCCGATACGTTACAACCCCCTCCGTAATACCCTGAAGGTATACAATAACCTGGTGGTTGAGATCCGCTTCAACAACGCTGATTTTGCACTGACAGAGCAGAACAAATCAAAGTATTACAGTCCGGCCTTTGAAGGTGCTTATGGACAAATGATCAATTTTACGCCGCCGGCAACAAAAGACCTGATCACAGAGTACCCGATCAAATATGTCATCATCAGTCTGACATCCTTTCAGACCACACTGCAGCCTTTCGTGCAGTGGAAAACAAAAAAAGGCTTCACGGTTGTAGAACAGTATTATGCATCAGCTCCCACCACAACTACGGTCAAGAATTATCTTCAGGGTCTGTATACTGCGGGGACCACTCAGGATCCAGCACCCACCTTCGTACTTTTTGTGGGGGATGTGGCACAGATACCTGCTTATACAGGTACAACGGGAACTCACCCGACGGATCTTTATTATTGCTGCTATGACGGTGGTTCCGATTATATTCCTGAATTGTATTACGGACGGTTCTCTGCCACCAATACGACCCAGCTCAGCGTTCAGATCAATAAAACCTTGCAGTACGAGCAATACACCATGCCTGTAAAAACCTATCTTGACACAGTTGTTATGGTGGCCGGAGCTGATGGTACATTTGCAACAGTATGGGCAAACGGGCAGATCAATTATGGCACTTCTAATTATTTCAATTCTGCACATGGGATGTATTCATACACCCACCTTTATCCGGCTTCACAGACGCAGGACGCTGTGATCAGAACTGAAATCGGAAAAGGGGTTGGTTATGCAAATTATACAGCACACTGCAGCTCTACAGGTTGGGCTGATCCCTCCTTCAGCACTTCGGATATCCCGGCCATGGTGAATCAGGACAAATACGGATTGCTGGTCGGCAATTGCTGTTTATCAAATAAATTCAATGACACGGAGTGTTTTGGTGAAGCCATGCTCAGAACAGCCAATAAGGGGGCTGTGGGATATCTGGGAGCATCCAACAATTCACTCTGGGATGAAGATTATTACTGGGCCGTAGGAAACCGTGCCAGTATTGTACAAAACCCGACCTACGATGCCAATAACCTTGGTGCGTATGACGGAATGTTCCATGACCATGGTGAGGCCAAATCAAAATGGTACATCTACAACGGAGCCATGAAGCATGCCGGAAACCTCGCTGTTGAGGCAAGCTCTTCCAGTGAAAACGTTTATTACTGGGAGATCTACCATCTGATGGGAGATCCCTCGGTGATGACATATTTCTCGGTACCTGATCCGCTCACGGTAAATTATGTTAACCCGCAGATCGTGGGTGTTACAACATTGCAGGTGAATACCGAGGAAGATGCTTATGTAGCCATTTCGGACGACGGAGTACTCCTCAATGCACAGCTGGCTCCGGTGGGCGGAGTTGTCACCCTGACCTTCCCCGCCTTTACGGTTCCCGACACCGCAGATATTGTCATCACGAAACAAAACAAACAACCCTATATCGGGACCGTGCGCTTTGTGCAGCCCAGTATCCCGCTCGACGCATCTATTTCTGCGATCGCGGTACCTGAATCGAATTACAACTGCGCAGGACTGCAGGTGAACCCTCAGGTAACATTAACCAATATGGGAACCAGCACCCTGAATTCCTGCACCATCCTCTACAATATTGACGGAGGCGCCAACAGTTCCTATGTGTGGAACGGAACTTTGGCATCAATGGCTTCCACTTCGGTTAATTTACCGGCCATCACCCTGACGGCCGGAAATCACATCTTCAATGCCACGTCATCACTACCGAACGGGAATCCCGATCAAAACACCTCGAATGATGCCAGCTCCAAGGATTACGAGGTTCAGCAGCTGACGCTTTCAGCCGAATTCTCTGCTGCGCAAACCGCTTACTGCTCAGCGCCTGCCAACGTTAGTTTCACCAACAACTCTTCAAACGGCCTCACCTATTTATGGGATTTTGGTGACGGTAATACCAGCACCGACGAGAATCCTCTTCACACTTACACCAATCTGGGCACTTATACTGTCACCCTCACTGCCAGTGCAGGTGTTTGCGGAAGTGATGCCGAAACAAAAACAGCCTACATTACAATCGGTGCCACGCCTCCCGCCACCACCAATGCCAGTCATTGCGGCCCGGGCAGTGTGACCCTGACCGCGACAGGCACGGGAACCATGAGTTGGTATGATGCACTTACCGGAGGCACACTTCAGTTTACCGGAAACAATTTCACAACACCCTCGCTTAGCACAACAACGACTTACTATGTACAGGCCGAAGCAGTTGCCTCTCCCTTGTCAGCCGGGAAACCCGACAACTCCGGAGGCGGAGGCAATCTGACCAACCAGAACCAATGGCTTATTTTTGATTGCTATGAAAGCTGCACACTCGTATCCGTATCCGTATATGCTTCCGTGACAGGGAACCGCACCTTCCAGCTCAGGAACAGTGCCGGAACGGGCCTTGCTGAGGCGACCGTAAATATCACATCTACCTCAGGGGCATTTACAGTTCCGCTGAATTTCACCATTCCGGTTGGAACCGATATGCAGCTCGGCCTCAAATCAACCAGTACATGCAACCTATACAGAAACAATGCAGGCGTAACCTTTCCCTACACCACTCCCGGTTATGTCAGCATCACCAACAGTAGTGCAGGTACTGATTATTATTATTACCTCTACAATTGGGTGATTCAGCCGAACAACTGCACCAGCGCCAGAACGCCGGCCACAGCTTTTATCCTGGCATCAGCGCCTGTCGCCTCCTACACCTTTTCACCCTCCGGATACCTGGTCAGCTTCACCAATACTTCAAGCAACGGGGTATCTTATTTCTGGGATTTTGGCGACGGAGCTACCAGTACCGGCATGAATCCTTCCCACACTTATTCAACAAATGGTCTGTACAATGTGATGCTTGTTGTAACCAATGATTGCGGTAGTGACACTACCTGGCAGAATGTGGATCTTACAACGGTTTCTATCGAGGAACAAGGGGCATCGCCCATTTCTGTTTATCCCAACCCTTCACAGGGATTTGTTACCCTGATGCTGAATGACATCAAAGCCGACAAGATTGAACTTTTCGACCTGACGGGCCGTTTACTCACGACCGTCACAAATGCGCGGTCTCAGGTATCTTTCGACCTCAGGACCTGGGGCGCCGGTGTTTATTACTTCAGGGTAACCGCTGAAGATCAGACCTACAACTGCAAATTCACGAATCTGGATTAAAGTTAAGGGCTGTCTCAAATGAAAAATGAGCTTGTCAGTCTGGCAAGCTCTTTTTTTTTACTGATCGTAATAATCCCATTAAAAGGTTCGGTAGTCCTCCGCACCCGAACCTTTTCCTTTTTTCTTATTGATTCAGGTAATATTGAGTGTCAAGGTCATTTAAGTCTTTGTTTTTTTCTTTTCCACTTTTGCTTGATTCACGCCCGCGCCGGCCCGCGGTTTCGACCCTGCCACCGCACACCTGCTAACTTATTGTCTGCAAAACCAAAATACTTTAAATCAGGATCCTCTTGCATGTCC
>CALGYY010000005.1 GCA_937934705.1 uncultured Bacteroidota bacterium | reverse complement strand
TCATTCCTGAATAAAAAAAAGAGGCCGTCTCGATTTTGAGACAGCCTCTTTTTTTATAGAAAAATAAGACTGAGTGCCATCACTGCCATACCTGCCACCAAACCATAAATGGCAATGTGGTGTTTGCCGTATTTCTCAGCTGCCGGAAGCAGTTCATCCAGAGATATGAAAACCATGATGCCCGCTACCAGTGCGAAAATAATTCCCAGGGTGAGCTCATTGAAGTGATTCATCAGAAAAGCAAATCCGATCAGCGCACCCAAAGGTTCTGCGATCCCGGATATGAACGACCACATAAATGCTTTTTTACGGCTTCCGGTGGCATGATATACGGGGACTGAAACGGCAATTCCTTCTGGAATGTTGTGAATGGCAATAGCAATGGCGATGGAAATGCCAAGCGCCGGTTCTTCCAGCGCCGCGACAAAAGTAGCCAGTCCCTCCGGGAAATTATGGATGCCGATGGCCAGTGCTGTCAAAACGCCCATTCTCAGCAGGTGCTTTTTCTTTTCAGGCGATATTTCACGGTTCAGATCTTCTACATCCCTCATCTCATGAGGGTTTTGAAAATCAGGAATGATCCTGTCGATCAGGCCGATAAGCAGGATGCCACCAAAAAAGGAGGCCACGCATACCCAGTTCCCCGCTGTCTCGCCCATCTCGGTTACCAGCGATTCCCTGCTGCCCGTCAGCATTTCAACAAATGAAACGTACAGCATCACGCCTGCAGAGAAACCCAGAGATGCTGCCAGAAAAGCGGTATTCGTACGTTTGGCCAACAAACCGATGGTGCTGCCGATCCCGGTTGATAAACCTGCGAAAAGGGTCAGTGCAAAGGCGAACAATATGGTTGAACTCTCCATTGGACTAATCATCAGGTTGGGGAGTGCCGGCCTATTAAACCATCATTTTTTCCAGGGCTTCAGCATTTTCCTGGCGTGCTTCGTGGAGGTACCCGAAGGATGTATCATCCACCCTCATTTCTCCCTTGGTCACATGTCCCAGAAGGGTGAAGCGGATGTTGCTGTTCATGACGAAGTCGATGAAATCACTTTCGTTTTCACTGCTGACAGAAACCACTGCCCGACCCTGACTTTCGCCGAACAGATAAGCGTCGGGTCTGACTTCACAATCTGTAGTGATGTCGAATCCCAGTCCACGGTTCAATCCGCATTCGAACAGGCTCACAAAAAGACCGCCTTCTGAAATGTCGTGTGCAGAAGCAATCAGGCGGCTGTTGGCCAGACCAATCAGCAATTGCTGAAGCTCCTTCTCGTGTTCGAGACTGAACCAGGGTGCCGGTGAACTTTTCACGCCATGATACGAAACCAGGTATTGCGAGGAGTTGATGTCGTCGCGGCATTCGCCGAGAAGAAAGATCACATCACCCTTTTTCTTGAAGTCCATGGTCATCATGTTCGCTTTATCTTCCAGTAAACCGAGCATACCAATGACCGGTGTGGGGAATACGGGTTCTGTCTTTCCGTCGATGGTGGTTTGGTTATAAAAGCTGACATTTCCTCCTGTGACCGGTGTTCCGAAAGCCTTGCAGGCGTCTCCCATTCCGGTCACAGCGTTGACAAACTGCCAGTAAACTTCAGGGTTGTAAGGATTCCCGAAATTCAGACAATTGGTAATGGCCAGTGGTATTGCACCTGTGCAGGCAATGTTGCGTGCTGCTTCTGCAACCGCAATGGCTGCGCCGGTTTTCGGATCAGCGTAGACATATCTGGGGTTGCAATCGGTGGTCAGTGCAATGGCTTTACGGGTACCCTTAATATTCACAATTGCTGCATCAGCAGGCGCATTCGTGGTCATATTGCGGGTGCCGACCATAGTGTCGTACTGCTCGATGATCCAGCGCCGGGAAGCGATATTGGGGTGGGTCAGCAAGTGTCGGGCGACTTTTTTCAAATCTTTGGGGACCGGAATCAGATCGATGCTGAAGTCCCTGGTCTTTTTGAAATAAGCCGGTTCTCTGTATTCGCGTTCATAAACCGGTGCACCACCGCCGAGTACCAGTGTGTCGGCAGGAACCTCAGCGGCCAGCTCCCCGTGCCAGTAATACCTGATGGTGTTACCTTCCGTCACCTCACCGATTTGCACGCAGTTCAGATCCCACTTTTCGAAAATATCCTCTACTTCTTTCTCGCGGCCTTTTTCAACGACGACCAGCATCCTTTCCTGCGATTCTGACAAGAGAATCTCGAAAGGCTGCATGTTCTGTTGCCTGAGAGGAACCTTGTCGAGCCAGACATTCATTCCACACTTGCCTTTGGCCGACATTTCCGTCGTGGAGCAGGTGATACCTGCGGCTCCCATGTCCTGCATGCCGACAACGGCACCGGTCTTTATAATTTCGAGAGAGGCCTCCAGCAGCAGTTTTTCCTGGAAAGGATCGCCCACCTGCACGGAAGGAAGATCCTGGGAGGAGTTCTCGGTAATATCTTCTGAGGCAAAGGTGGCTCCGTGAATGCCATCTTTCCCCGTGGAGGAGCCAACAATGAATACCGGGTTACCCGGGCCTTTTGAGACAGCAGAAACCACCCGGCCGCTTTTTACGATGCCTGCGCTCATCGCATTGACCAGCGGATTGGTGTTATAACACTCATCAAAGTATACTTCACCACCGACAACGGGTACGCCAAAAGCATTACCATAATCGCCAATGCCTTTGACCACTCCTTTCAGGAGCCAGGAGGTCCGGGGGTTCCGGAGATCTCCGAACCGCAGAGAGTTCAGTTGGGCAATGGGGCGCGCACCCATGGTGAAAATATCCCTGTTGATGCCTCCCACGCCGGTGGCAGCCCCCTGGTAAGGTTCAACTGCTGACGGATGATTGTGCGATTCGATTTTGAATGCAACACCGATACCATCACCGATATCCACCAGACCGGCATTCTCTTCACCAGCCTTGGCCAGCATACGGGGACTGTCCTTGGGGAGCTTCTTTAGCCAGAACACAGAGTTCTTGTACGAACAATGCTCAGACCACATGACGGAATACATGCTGAGTTCAGTGAAGTTCGGAGTGCGACCCAGAATCTCTGTAATCCTGTCATACTCTTCGGGTAAAAGACCCAGTTTCTTCGCCGTTTCAACACTAACTTTCTGATCAATCTGGTGTTTTGCCATAAACTAGGAATTGTAACTTGAAAAAGTAGTCATTAAACGTCTGTTTGCTGTCCCCTGCTTTATTGGCATCAGTGAAGCCCGGCGAACTCTCCTTTTTCAGCTTTCACTTCCCCCACCTCTTGTCCGGACGCCTTTCTTCAAAGAATGGCTGCTGAATACCGGGGATAAAAGTAGTCATTTTTCAGTTTTCTCTTTTGGACTTGTTTTTTGTTATAAACTGAAATTCACGATCTCAGTCCCGGCTCAGGAAAACAATTGTCAGAAGTCTGAAACTGCTATCTTTGCAGGCAAATCATCATTAATGACGGAAGCTGCCCTTTGCCTGCTGTATGCCATCATTTTTATCGCACTGATACGACTCCTGCCATTTTTTCGTATCAGCGGCCTGAACAAGTGGGCACTTCCGCTGGTCTTTGTCCTGAAGATCCTCTGTGGGGTGGCGATGTATGTGGTTTATACAAAGGTTTATACCGACAGAAGTACCGCCGATATATTCAAGTATTTTGATGACAGCAAGATCATGTATGATGCGTTGTTTTCAGCGCCCGGGGATTTTCTGAGAATGATCACGGGATTTGGGAACGACAGTCCGCATTTCGACATGTATTATAACCAGATGAATTACTGGTACCGGGTATACGAAAGCAATATCTACAACGATAGTCATACGATCATCCGCTTCAATGCCTTGCTGAGATTTTTCAGTTTCGGATATTATAACGTGCATACGGTTTTTATGTGCTTCATCTCACTTGGTGGTATGGTCGGTATTTACCGGTTTTTTCTGAAAGTGATGCCTGAGGCGAAGAATATGCTTTTTTTCGCGGCTTTTCTGATCCCTTCCCTGCTGTTCTGGGGCTCGGGCGTGCTCAAAGAAGGCCTGCTGCTTTTCGGAATGGGGATGTTCCTCTGGCATACGGAGCTATTGCTGTCGAAACGAAAAGTGTTGTGGTCAGTATGCTTTGTTCTCTTGTCGTTCTTCCTGCTGCTATATACCAAATTCTATATTCTGATCACAATACTTCCGCTTGTGATCGCATATACGTGGTGCCGGCTGGGGAGCCCGCGCTATGCGTTTCTCAAATTCATCATAGTGATCGCTGTTGCACTTGCAGCAGGACTGAACTTTCATTACATATTTCCTTCCTACGATTTTGTGGCCATCTTGGTTCAGAAGCAACATGATTTTCTGAATCTTGCGCGTTCAGTGAATTCCGGAAGCCTGATCGGGATGCAGGCGCTTGACTACAGTGTCTGGAGTCTTGTGACCCATGCTCCACAGGCCTTGTATCACGCTCTTTTCAGGCCCTGGTTCTTTGAATCAGATTCGTTCCTGATGCTGTTCTCAGGATTGGAGAACCTGATGTTTGTGATGATGTTCATGACGACAGTCTTTTACTTTAAAAAGCCGGTCAGCGGACTGCCGCATTTGTGGCTCGCACTGTTTTTCAGTTTAGGAATACTCGTGCTTACAGGACTTACCACACCCGTCATGGGGGCCATTGTGAGATATAAAGTGCCGGCCTTGCCTTTCCTTTTGATGGTGATGATTATGGTCATCGACCGCGAACGCTTGTTACGGAACCTGAGAGATTTCAGGAAGAAGATCTTTTCAAAGGCATGAACATCCATGCGTCCATATCTGCTATACTGATTCTTTGCTGTTGCTCAGGCTTTTCCTTTGCCCAGAAAGACACCGTTCATCTTGAACTCCTTGAGATCAGCGGAGAGAGGGTGCCGGAGCTGGCCCGGGGCAGATTGCGGCCGGTATGGGTGGCCGATGTGCTGACGATAAGGCTTTTGCCGGTGAACGATCTGCAGGACCTGCTTTCGGGAGGTCCGGGACTGGACATACGTCAGCGCGGAGTGAACGGAGCCCAGGCTGATATCTCTGTCAGGGGAGGCTCCTTTGAGCAAAGTCTGATTCTTCTGAATGGTATAAGGATGAATGATCCCCAGAGCGGGCACCATAACCTGAATTTGCCGGTTGAAACGAGCCAACTCAGCCGTGTGGAGTTTGTTAGCGGACCCGGCACACGCATGTTTGGCGCGAACGCTTTCAGCGGAGCCGTTCACCTGATCACCCCGGAGCCTGACCTTAATTATCTGGAGATCGGAATAAATAACGGTGACTTTGGCTTGTTTTCAGCCAATCTGAACGCCGGTTGGAAGCAGAGGAAATTTTCCCACTACATGGCGGTTTCCGGAAAAAGCTGCGAGGGTTATACCGGGAATACAGACCTTGGGCAGGCCAAAGTATTCTACCGGGGACTCTTCAGGGAAGGTGCAAACAGTGCATCCCTGCAAACAGCCTACATCAATAAATCATTCGGAGCCAACAGTTTCTACTCTGCACGTTATCCGGATCAGTTCGAGCAAATCCGCAGCTTTCTGATAGCCGCGGACGCACATATCGGAACAAAATTGCGCTGGGAACCCCGCATCAGCTGGAAGCGGCATCACGACCGCTTCGAGCTCTTCCGTTTTGAAGCTCCAGCGTGGTATAAAGGACATAACTATCACATGACCGATGTGCTGAATGCCGCACTACAGGCCGGATTCAGCAGTAGGTTCGGCAGGACCTCCCTGGGCACGGAATACCAGTGGGAACATATATACAGTAACGTACTGGGTGAACTGATGAATGGTTCGAGGAAGGCTCCGGGCGAAAGTGAAGGGGTCTTCTCCAGAGAGGCTGGACGCGGTATTTTATCATTCGCTTTAGACCACGAGTATACCTTTCGTTGGTTGAAGATCAGTGCAGGTCTGGCCCTTCAGTTGTTCCGGCAGGAACCTCCGGCCGTGTATCCGGGACTGGACATGAGATTCAGGATCAGCAAACCCTTTACTGCTTTTGTTGCAGTTAACAGGGCCGTTCGCTATCCGACCTTCACAGATCTTTATTATTCGGGGCCCCAGAATCAGGGAAACCCGGATCTGTTGCCTGAGAAAGCCTGGGAGATGGAAGGAGGACTCTTGTTCGCGAATACGTGGACTTCAGTCAGGGCCGCTTTCTTTTACCGGGCAGGAGATCATCTCATCGACTGGGTAAAAGCTGAAGGGGAAAGCGTCTGGCGCAGCGAAAACCTGACCCTGATGAATACCTGGGGACCCGAAATCAGTGCGGGTTTTTTCCCCGGAAGGATCAGGGATTCCGGCTTTTTTGTGCGGAGTGTCAACATTACTTACCATTACATCAACGCCAGAAAGCCGGAAACAGGACTGATTTCATACTACGTAATGGATTATCTTTCACATTCCCTGAAAGTTTCTGCTATACACCCCATATGGCGTGGCCTGTACGTGTCATGGTCCTTCGTTCTTAACGACAGGGCCGGAACCTATACGGACCCTGAAAGCGGAGGAGAAATTCCTTACCGCACCTATGCTGTAGCAGATTTAAGGCTGGGCTGGGAGCGGAGGTGGCTGGCTTGTTATGTCGGTCTGGATAATATTGCAGGAACGGAATACCGTGATTTTGGCGCTGTTCCCATGCCGGGTCGGTGGCTGAATACCGGTTTGATGATAAAAATTAATCAAAAGAAAATATAATGACTAAAATTGTTTTTATCAGTGGTGCAAGCAGCGGGATCGGACGGGCTGCTGCACAATGCCTGGCCGCAGGAGGCTATGATCTGATACTGGCAGCGCGGAGGGCAGGGCGATTACAGGAGCTGAGTGAAGAGCTGAAAGCCGGGTACGGCATCAGGGTTTTACCCCTTTCGCTCGATGTTATGGATCAGGATGCGGTCAGAGAGCTTGTTGGATCATTACCGGAGGAGTGGCAGGCAGTGGATGTACTCGTCAACAATGCGGGTCTGGCTCTGGGTATGGGTCCGCTCTGGGAAGGTGATGAAAAGGATTGGGACCAGATGATCGGTACAAACATCAAAGGACTGCTGTGTCTAAGCAAGGCCATAATTCCGGGCATGATCGCCAGGAAATCAGGTCACGTTATAAATATTGGCTCTATCGCCGGGAAACAGGCCTACATCAACGGAAATGTTTATTGTGCAACGAAAGCGGCAGTAGATGCGCTGAGTCGTTCTATGCGTATGGAATTGCTGCCTTATGGTATAAAAGTGAGCCAACTGGCTCCGGGTGCTGTGGAAACTGAATTTTCTGAAGTGCGTTTCAAGGGCGACCGCGAGCGTGCGACAAAAGTGTATCGGGGCTACGAGCCTTTGAAGGCTGAAGATGTGGCTGCGGCATTGGAATACATCATCCGGTGTCCGCCTCATGTCTGCGTCAACGACCTTTTGCTGATGCCTACTGCACAGGCTGATGCCGTTCACTGGAACAAGAAAAACCCCTGATGTTAAATTATTGTTATTTTTGCAACCCAATTTATACCAGATGTCAACTGAAGTTACCAGGATTTTTGACCTTCTCCCCCGTTATTTGCAGAAGTTTCCGAAAGCGGATGCCTTTGCAGGCAAAGATGAAGGTGAGTGGGTGAAGTACAGCACCAAAACCTATCTTGAAATTTCGAATTACCTGAGTTATGGCTTACTTGCCCTCGGTGTCGAAAAAGGCGACCGGATCGCGACAATAACCTATAACCGGCCGGAGTGGAATTTTCTTGACATGGCCATTCTGCAGGTCGGGGCCATCCATGTGCCTATTTACCCGACGATTTCGGAAGCCGATTACCGCTATATTCTTGCCCATGCAGAGGTGAAAATGGTATTTCTTTCCGGAGAGGATCTGCTACGGAAGATTGAGAATGTATTGCCGGATATCCCATCACTGAAAGAAATATACACCTTCAAAAACCTCAGGGGTTTCAAACATCTGAACGAACTGATCCGCCTTGGATGGAACCATGCGGATCCTGAACGGCTCGGTAAGATCAGAGATTTGATCAGAACTGAGGATCTGGCGACAATTATTTACACATCCGGTACAACGGGAAACCCCAAGGGGGTGATGCTGTCGCACGCGAATATCATCAGCAATTTCGTGGCTGTTGCACCGATCCCGCCCTGCGGACCTGAATCGAGAGCACTGAGCTACCTTCCGCTCTGTCACATATATGAAAGGATGCTGAATTATATGTATCAATACCTGGGCGTATCCGTGTATTATGCAGAAAATATGGGGACGATTGCGGAGAATATCAGGGAGGTAAGACCTGAGATATTTACTACGGTACCGCGTCTTCTGGAGAAGGTTTATGACAAGATCATTGCCAAGGGGCGAAAACTGAAAGGAATCAAGAAAAAGCTTTTCTTCTGGGCTGTCGATCTGGGGCTGAGGTATGAGATGTACGGGGCCAACGGCCCCTGGTACGGGTTTAAACTTAAAATTGCCCGGGCACTGATCTTCAAAAAATGGCAGGAAGCCCTGGGCGGTAATCTGAAGGTGGTTGTTTCAGGTGGTGCCGCTTTGCAGCCTCGTTTGGGCCGAATCTTTTGGGCTGCGGGTATCCCTGTTCTCGAAGGCTATGGTCTCACAGAAACGTCACCTGTGATCGCGGTCAGCAACTTCTGGAAAGACGGCGTGAAGATCGGAACCGTGGGCCCGGTACTCAAAGGCGTTGAGGTAAAGATCGCCGAAGATGGCGAAGTTCTGTGCAAAGGCCCCGGGGTCATGATGGGATACTATAAGGATGATGAAGGAACAAAGGAAGCCATTGATGCTGACGGGTGGTTTCATACCGGTGACACAGGTGTTCTGGAACCTGCAGGCCAGCTCAGGCTGACCGGACGCAAAAAGGAAATTTTTAAAACTTCATTCGGAAAGTACATTAATCCGGGGGCGATTGAGGATCTTTTCAAGGAATCCCCTTTTATTGATAATATGGCGGTTTTCGGAGAGAACCAGAAGTATGCTGCAGCCCTGATCATACCTGATTTCAATGACCTGAGGAACTGGTGCGAGAACAAGGGGATGGAGTATACAACCAATACCGAAATGGTCAATCATCCGGTGATCCGGAAGCGTTTCAAAAAGGAAGTGGATAAGTACAATGCCATGCTGGGTGCCACAGAACAGATCAAGCGTTTCGAAATACTGGATTATGAATGGTCAACCTTTTCGGGGGAGTTAACGCCGACTTTGAAACTCCGAAGGTCATATATACAGAAGAAATATGAAGCAATCATTAATAAATTATTTGACCTCAGCGAAGACAATTCTTGAAATATGAAAACACTTAATTTTCTGCCGGTTTTAACCGCCATATCGCTTTTAACCGCATGCGGGCCGGAAAAAGACAGAACGGATGGCAGCAGCAGTGTGATCACTGAAAAAATTGAATATCCCGTCTTTATTCGCAGCCCCTTTGAAGACGACGGTGGTGAATGGTGGAAAGAGAATATTGAGACTTCAAAAAGGATCAGTTTTATCGAAACCCTGTTTGACTGGGCCTGCACCGGAAAGGTGAAGACCTTTGACTACCTCACCAATGAAGCCCTCACGGCAGAGCAGGTTTGCGCAATCGGGAATGAAAAAGACACGATCCGGATCACCAGCACGGAACCACCTTATGATGAAAAGGATACAGTCATACAGAACCACTTGGACTTGAAAGAGATCCACAAGGTTAAGTTTTTAGAGGAATGGTCATTCGATACTGAGCGTCACAGCATGAGCAAAAAGCTGATCGGAATTGCACCGGCACTCACTGTTTATGACGACAGTTCCTCCATCAAAGGCTATAAGCCCTTGTTCTGGATCTATTTTGATAAGGAATATATTGATAAATTGTCCTCAAAAAATAAGAATTAAGTACAGAGGGAGTAACCATACGGGGTCACGAACATTATAAGCGCTAGATTTACAATTAAATGCAGGTCATAAGGAAAAAAATGCCAAAAACATCTTAATTTCATTGCCTTGAGGTGGGTTTTTTTGTACTTTTGACCATTAACAATCCCTGAACAAATTATGAAGGGAATATTTGGATTCATATTTCTGCTGATTATTGTTGCTTCAGCCTTTCCACAGTCAGAGGAAAGGCCTCAGTGGGCACCGCGCTCTGAAAAACACCGCAATGTCAGGGATGAGCTTGGCCGCAAGCAGGGACTTTGGAAGTATTACAATTACAGCCGGGTGCTTACTTACGAGATCAGCTTCATGAACGACGTCAAGCACGGTACCTGCATCCGTCACCATGGAGCTACCGGTGTGGTTGTGGAAGAGTCGAACTATTTCAATGGCAAGCGCGACGGGGAGTACAAAAAGTACAACATGAACGGCACCCTCGTGGCAGAGGGCTATTATGAAATGGGAAAAAAAACGGGCACATGGGTGACTTATCATGTGGTAAATGGTGAGAAAAGGGCAGAAGGGAATTATGATCAGGGTGCCAGAGTCGGCCCATGGAAATACTATTCAGCCAAAGGAAAAATTAAAGCGGAGGGTGAATATAAAGCTGGTTTGCGGGAAGGTACCTGGGCCTTTTATGATGATGAAGGAACCAAGGTAGATGAAAAGAAATTCAAAAACGGTGCAGAGATCGGTGTCGTTTCTACCCAGCCCAAAAAGAAAGCCCCCAAAGGAAAAGATAATAAGACCGGACCGAATAAAACCGGCACAGGTACCGGCACGGGTACCGGCACAGGCACAGGCACAGGTACCGGAACCGGCACAGGTACGGGTACAGGTACGGGTACGGGTACGGGCAATCCCCCGAATAATTAAGACATTCAGTAATAATTTGCAGAGCCGGGGATCACCCGGCATTTTTTTTACCGGCTTCTCAGCGAAGCGGTATGAGCGAGGAAATCTTTTCCAGCACCTTTTCACCGCCTGTTTTGTTGGCACAGGAAGTCATGAAGCATTCCGGTATCCGGCCCCACCTCTTTTTCAGCAGATCAGAATAAGCGCTCAAATTTCTCGCATTCTCATTCCTGCTGAGTTTATCTGTTTTAGTGAAAACGACTGAAAACGGAATGCCTGCCTCTTGCAGCGCATCCATAAGGTCCAGGTCGATGCCCTGGGGTTTTAGCCGGATATCAATCAGTACAAATGTGTGCAACAGGGTGTTGCGTTTTGTCAGGTAAGACGAGATCATCTTTTCCCACTGCATTCTCGAACTTTGCGCCACACGTGCATAACCCAGTCCGGGCAGGTCCACCAGGTACCAGTTCTCATTGATCAGATAATGATTGATCAGTTGAGTTTTGCCAGGCGTAGTTGAGGTTTTTGCCAGGGACCTTCTTCCGGTCAGCATATTGATCAGCGATGATTTACCCACATTGGAGCGGCCGATGAATGCAAATTCAGGAAATTGATCCTGTGGACATTCATTAACTTTCTGACTGCTTTTTATAAATGTGGCGCTCCTGATCAGCATGAAGGATCCTATTCTTTTTTGTATGTCAGCAGGTGACGTTCTTTTTTATTGTCATAAATATCACCAATGGTCACGAGTATCCCTGTCTCCTCCACATGACCGAATTCCTCATTGATCGAGGTCCCGAAGGTCCTCATGGTTGAAGTGAGATTCATGTAAGCATTGATGAGCGGTGGAATATGTTCATCTAGATTGCGGAACGCCTGCATCAGCAGCTTATAGTCAGTACCGTAATTACCCCCGTTGAATATGGACTCCAGTCTGCTGATATCGGTTGAGATTCTCAGTGGAGTAACGGGCGTTACCAGATTATCTTTATCAGGAAAATATTTAAACAGAAAATACAGGATGATATCACGTGCTTCCTTATTGAAGTGAGGGTACATGGTGACTTTTCCGAAGAAATACTTGATATCAGGGTTGTCAACAACCAGGGCACCCAGGCCATCCCATAAGTTGTCGAGCGAGAACATTCCCTTTCTGCTGTTCACCATAGGCTGGTATTCGGGTTGAACGAAGCTTCTCCCGAGTTCAATGGTGTAAGGAAGATAGTTGTCGATGAAGCGCTGCGAAAAATCAAAGAGCTTGGCCGTGGCGATCTTTGGGAGGCCCCTCTCATCATAGCTTGCCCGGCCACAATGAATGAAGCGGTAACCTCCCACAATTTCCAGCGCCTGGGGATCCCACACGATCAGCTGGCGGTAGGGATTCTCCTGAAGATCCAGCGGATCCAGATCAATTTCTTCTCCCGTTCCGCCGCCTCCCCGTCTGAATGTGATTTCACGAAGGCGCCCGATTTCTCTGACCACATTCGGCGAGTCATGCGCTGTTACAATGAATATCTTGTTGTTACCATTGTTCGTTGTGCGGACAAACTTTTCCTGCGTGAGCTCTTTTTCCAGCAGGATCTTGTCAACAGGCGGAATGATCTCTTTCATAGCAGTTCTTTTGGGTTGAATTGAAGTTCCGGATGTTCTTTTAATCGATAAACATGCTCTTTCATGAATGCAGCCCACTGCAGATCAGTGAACGATTTGTCAAAAACGCTGTGAGATACAGGGC
>CALGYY010000004.1 GCA_937934705.1 uncultured Bacteroidota bacterium | reverse complement strand
TACAGCATTGTCGCAGGGTATTGCGGATTCCACGGTCTGCATTTCAGGTGTTGAAATTTCCGGCGACCGCAATAATCTGTTCTCCACAGGCAGTTACCGTGAAAGTATTGACAGCAACACTATTTCAAAAATGACCGGACAGGGTCTTCCTGAATTGCTGCTCAGGAATACCTTAGTATATATTAAATCCAACGGTCCGAACGGGGTGAGCAGTCTTTCAGTCAGAGGCGGAACCGCAGCCCAGACTGCAGTAATATGGAACGGTTTTAACATTCAGAGCCCTATGAATGGCGGGACCGACCTGAGCCTCTTCCCGCTGGGAATGGCGGATGAGGTCATTCTTGAATATGGCGGTACCGGAGCATTGTACGGCAGCGGATCCATGAGCGGCAGTCTGCTGCTGAACCGCAAACCTGCTTACGGAAGCGGGTTTAAACTCAGAACAGGCTCAGAGATCAGTTCCTATCAGTACCCCGGAGGGCACCTGCTTCTGGAGAGAGGAGGCCGAAAATCCTACAGCACTTTAAGAGCATTTGCCAAAGGAGGTTTGAACAATATCCGTTACCTGAATGAGTCCAGGGCGGGTCATCCCGAAGAAAGACTGATACATGCACGTGCGTACCAATGGGGCCTGATGGCAGGCTGTGATTTGAAAATCCGGAAATCGCAGGAAGTATCTGCAGATTTGTCATACCTGAGTGCTGAAAGAGAGATTCCCCCCCTGATGATACAGAGCAACAGCTCTGCTACCCTTTCCGATCAGCAGTTGCGTGCAAGAGCAGAGTGGAAAACCCGTTACGGATCAGCACTTTTTATGCTCAGGACAGCTTTCAGCAAGGAAGACCAGCATTATCTCGACAGCCTTACCCGCATTGATTCTGATAATGATTTCATCAGTTCCGGAACAGAAGCAGAAGCACGGATATCCTTTGGTCCGGATCACCTGCTGAACATCGGACTGAATTACAGCAGAGAGCAGGCCAATACCGGGAATTACCAGAGCAATGTACATCGCGACCGCATGGCCCTGTTGCTGAACTACAGATACAGAACCCGACATGAAAAGTTGGTGATTTCGGCTTCTGTGCGAACAGATTATAATGTTCCTGATTATTTTATTCCACTTCCCTCGGTCGGCCTGGAAACAAAACTCTGGAAGGGATCCACTTTGCGTTTCAGGGCTTCGCGCATTTATCGTCATCCCACGCTTAATGATCTGTACTGGAATCCGGGAGGTGATCCCGATCTTCTTCCCGAACAGGGTTTTACCGAGGAATTAGGGTATTCTCAGAATTGGAGTAAGGATAAGAAATGGAGCACAGACCTGCATGTTTCCATTTATAATTCAAATGTCCGGGACTGGATCCTTTGGCTGCCCTCAGGATATTTCTGGACTCCGAGAAATGTTCAGGAGGTCTGGTCCAGAGGACTGGATGCGCGCTCCGCGTGGAATGTCAGCATAAAAAGCTGGATGTTGGGAGGTCAGTTGCGTTACCAGTACACACGTGCCACTTATTGCAAGACCGTAAGTGCGGGCGATGCCTCCAAAGGTAAACAACTGCCATATACGCCGATTCATACAAGCTCGGTCAGCCTGATGGTTAAATACAAAAACATTGAATTGAATTATCTCCATTCATACATGGGATGGCGATATCTGAGTTCTGACAACGCCATCAGGATGAAACCCTATTTTTTGGGCAATATAGAAATATCATGGCATCTCAGGGTCAGGAACTCAGCCTTTCACTTCGGGTTTTCTGTTGACAACCTTTGGGATGACCAATATCAATCAATCGTTTGGATGCCCATGCCTGGAAGGGTTTTCAGGGGAAGTCTTTATTATCAGCTGAATCATTCATTATAACCATAAGAATATGAAAACATCAATGTACATTTTTTTCATTGTGGCCGGTCTGATGTGGCCCTGTTTTGCACAATCCCAAACCCTCAGTACATTTGAGGACCTCAGCCTCCCGCAGGATACCTTCTGGGATGGTTCAGATTTCAGCGGTGGATTTGCAAACGGAAATGCATTTTTTTCGAATCTGTATTTGTATGATTCTGTGTACGGAGGCTACTGGGCTGCTGGTTTTGCATACAGCAGCATGCGCGACAGTATTACCGGAAATTATAATAATATCTTCAGTGCACGGCCTGCCGGCGGCGCGGAATCCTCTTCAACTTATGCAGTGGGTCAGCAGGGCGCCATCCTCAGCCTTACGGGCGCCGCCATCGGAAAGGTGGTCAACGGTTGTTATCTCACAAATACCACCTATGCTGCGATCAGCATGCGCGATGGTGATGCATTTGCCAAAAAATTCGGAGGACCCACAGGGAATGACCCTGACTGGTTCCGCTTAACTGTTTTCGCCTGGTACAACGGCAGCCTCAAAAGCGATTCAGTGAATGTCTACCTTGCTGATTACCGCTTCAGCGATAACCAACAGGATTATATTCTGGAAGACTGGAACTGGCTGGATCTGAGCTCCCTCGGGAATTGCGACAGCCTCCTGTTTGTCTTGAACTCTTCGGATACAGGGATGTTCGGCATGAATACGCCCCCTTTCTTTTGCATCGATAATTTCACGACAGCAGATTCACCCCAGAGTTTGAAAGAAATCACACAGAGTCACTGGTCCTGCCATCCTAATCCGGTGAGCGATTTCTTAAACATCAGTTATGAAGGAACCCCTGGTCCTTTGAGGATGAGGGTATGCGATGCAGCCGGACGACTGATCCTTACCCAGGAATCAAAGGACGCTCATGAATTCATCCTGGATTGCCGTGATTTTAATCGTGGTTGTTATATCCTTCACCTGCTCCGCGAAGGAGAAAACCCGCAAAGGGTTCAATTTATAAAGTTATAAATATGAATATAAAGAATAAGCGTATATTATTTTATCTGATTTTGCTGGCCTTATGTCCGGCTAAGGAAATGCTTGCGCAATACGCGCCACCTGCGGGACAGCCAGGCAGCACAGCCATGCGCTACGACAGTTCAGCATTCGTCGCCTGGGCCAGCCACTGCAGTATTGAACGGGGATTCATGGATATTTCAAACCCTTCAGGAGGTTATGCGAGCGTTGGCGACAGCAGCATGGCCACTGGTATGGCAGGCCCGGGAGGGGTGGTGAGTCTCGGCGACAAAGGCACTGCAACGCTGGAGTTTGATCATCCTCTGGTGAACGGCCCCTCATGGGATTTCGCAGTTTTTGAAAACTCCTTCGATGATTATTTCCTGGAGCTGGCTTATGTTGAGGTCAGCAGTGATGGCGTATTGTTTTACCCTTTCCCGTCACATTCACTGACTGATACGTCACTCCAGGTGAGTAGCTTTGATTCGCTGGATGCCACTAAAATCAATAATCTGGCAGGCAAATACCGGGGCATGTACGGAACGCCCTTCGATCTTGATGAGATGACGGGACTTGCCGGACTGGATGTGAACCATATCACCCATATCCGGATTCGTGATGTCGGGGGCTGTATACAGGAAGCTTATGCTGCGTATGATACCGCAGGCCGAAAGATCAATGATCCCTGGCCAACGCCATTTGCCTCGGGAGGTTTTGACCTTGACGGGATAGGGGTGATCTGGAATTCAACGAATCATCTGTCGGAAGGGGCACAACACAACTATCTGAAAGTCTGGCCCAATCCCGCTATTGATCATGTCAACGTGGATGCCCCTGAATTAGCAGGGGAGGAGGTTATATTAGGGGTCTATGACGTCACCGGAAGATGCCTGATGGAGTACCGGGTCAGCAATTGGTCGGGTCCTGTGGGTTTGAATCTGCCGGATGCTGACCGCGGGATTCTGATCATTCAGGCCCGGAGTGAAAACTGGTGTATCAACGAAAAATTTATGCTGCGATGAATACGGAAATCAGGAAACTGTTCAGTCATGAACCCTTGCGAATCCGGCTGCTCAGAAAACCCGGAATGATGATGCCCGCATTCATCCTGTACATCATGCTTGTCCTGCCAGCCTGCAAAAAGGATACTCCGCCACCGGATGATCCACCTGTGATGGACCACGGGGTGTATATTCTGAATGAAGGGAACTTTCAGTGGGGAAATGCGAGTATCGATTATCTTGATCTGGAAACCAATGTACTTACTGAGAATATTTTTCAGACCGTAAATGATTACCCACTGGGGGATGTGGTGCAGTCCATGCTGATCGACGGGAGCAAGGCGTATATAGTGGTGAACAATTCAGGGAAGATTGAGGTGGTCAACAGGTCAGATTTCAGGGTGATTCAGACCGTCACAGGCCTTGGCTCCCCGCGCTATATGCTCAGGATAAACGCTTCCAAGGCTTATCTGACTGACCTTTACAGCGAAAAGATCAGGGTGATCGCAACAGAGGGAATGCTTAGCAGCGGGCAGATCTCTATGAAAGGCAGTGCAGAGGAGATGCTGATGGCAGGGGAGGAGGTTTTTGTATGCAATACCGGAAACGCCTTTCTTTATGTTGTAAATGCGAATACAGATGCAATTACCGACAGCATACCCATATCCTATGGCGGTAATTCTGTCCGTATGGATGCGGAACAAAAAATCTGGGTCATGTGTATGGGTGATGCACAGACTTCACAAAATGCTGCATTATACCGTATAGATCCTGCCAGTCGTCAGGTTTTGAAGTCCTTTGATCTTGGGGTTTCGTTGCAGATCTGGGATAAGATATGTATGAGTCCGGCCGGGAATGTGGTGTATTATCTGAACAATGGCGTATGGCGACTGGCTGTTGATGCAGATCAGTTACCGTCCTCTCCCTTTATTCCCGCAGAAGGCCGGCAGTTGCACGGACTGGGAGTGGACCCCATGACGGGTAATCTGTACGTGAGCGATGCCATTGATTATGTGCAGCGTGGGCGGGTTTATCGCTATACCTCTGAGGGTGTGTTAATTGACTACTTTGTTACGGGAATTATTCCTTCATCTTTTGTTTTTTTCTGATTTTTTTTGTTTTTGTACAATATCGCGTAACAAGCTTACGTTGATAAGACATTATGGGTCCGTTTTGTGTGAATTTGGGTAGGGTTCACTTACGGATTGCAAGGCCGGGCGCTCGTCCGGCTTTGTTTTTGTAAAAAAAAAAGAGCCGGTGTTACCGGCCCTCTTCTCTGATCTTAGTATCTGACTATTCTTTTCAGCTCATTCAGTTGGTCTGATCTGAATTCGAGGTTGTACACGCCGGGGGCAAGATCACCCAGGTTGAGGCTTAACCTGGAATATTCTTTAATCTCGCCAATTAGCTTTTCGTACACAAGGCTGCCGATAGAATTATAAACCCTGACCACAGCATTGATATCATCGAGATTGTAAATCTCGAGGTAAACCTCAGAGCTGAAAGGATTGGGATAGATGGAAACCGTTGGCCCCTGCTGATTGCTTTCGCAATCAACAGCAACCGGCCCAAAGTACTCAAAAACTCCATTAAAGTCTGTCTGCCTGAGCCGGTAATAAGATTGTCCGCTGAAGGCTTCATAATCTTCGAAAGCATAGTTCCTGAGCTGATTGCTGTTTCCTGCTCCATCAACGCTTCCTGCAATTTCCCATGAGATACCGTCCTGACTTCTTTCGATACTGAAATAATCATTCTCACTCTCACTTACTGTTGCCCAGTGGACGGATACTCTGCCCTGATAACATTTTGCAGTGAAATTGATGAGGCTCACGGGCAGCACATCGTCGGTGACTGCAATACCAAACTGTGAGAAACCTGAAATACCGCTTCTCACAACCGTGATCACATTCGCCACATTGGTGTTGGAAACTGCCGTGCCGGGGAAAGCCCATGCACCCGGTCCTGTCGTGACTCTTCTTACGATAGTATGGCTGGCTCCAAAATTATCGAAGTTTCTGCCGTAGAGCGTCAGCCCGTAGTTTGCTGTACCTGCGTCAGGCGTCATGGTCCAGATACCTCCGTTGGTGTGACCGGTAGTGGCATTCACGCCTCCGTTATTCAGAATCCTGTTGAAGGATAATGTGCTTTCGACCAGGGGAAGCCCTGATCCTGTAGCGTTGGCCGGGTTGGTGAAGTTTCCGAGCAGGTAGCTCAAACCTGTGGTGCTTGTCACATCTATCGTGGCCAGCTCATATGCATCCATATTTCCGAGCGGGAAATCATAAGCCCCGCTTGAAGCAAAGTAGCGGATCAGGTTCCCTACCACGTAATTGCTCACCGAGTGTCCTGTGATGGCCGCTACATCCGTGTTCTCGACGATCAGGTTGTTGCTTCCCGTGATAACTTTGCCGCTGATGAAAGTAAAGGTGGAATCAATGACCATGTTACCGCTGGAAATAGTCAGCGAAGGACTGGCCGCGGTGTTGTTCAGGGTCACATCATGGAAATCACCGCTGCCTGTTTTGGAATAGCTCTGCGCACTGCTGCCGATGAATCTTACCAGACCATAATTATTGGTGGTCACAATACCGCTGTGAGTGAAATTACCGCAAACATCCAGAACTGCTTTTGAATCTGAAAAACTGAGTTCCGCACCACTCTGCAGGTTAATATCAGCACATGCCGCATTCATGGAAGGATCGAAACCGATGTCAGGATCAATGGCAAGATTGGGTATGCTGACATTGGTGTTGCAGTTGGGGAGACAGCCGCTGGTCCAGTTGGCTGTATTAAACCAGTTGTTTGCTCCGCCAACAGCACCAAGCCAAACAATGGGGTTGGGCGGTGCGATCAGGGTGGCCGTGATGGCTGTGCAGGTGCTTGCTCCGCAACCAACAGGGACAGCCTCCACGTAGAAAGTTGTTGTTGCTGAAATGCTGGTGGTAAAGGAGGTGGAAGTGCTTGACTGTATCAGCGTTCCTCCGCAGGATCCGCTGTACCAGTTGTATGTATAACCCACACCCGGTGAGCTGACCGTGAAGGTGACGTTACCTGCACCGCAGGTGGATTCGTTAGGCACGGTAGGCGCAGGGGTGTCGTTACCTATAATGATGACCTCAGTTCTGGGACCTGAACAACTGAAGCTGTTGGTGGCCTGCACCCAATAGCTGTTGGAGCCTGATAAGACAGGATCTACTGTGTAAGATGTACCGCTGCCAAGAAGATTACCTCCGGTGGAAGCGTCATACCATTCATAGGAATATGAAGGATTCGGTCCTGAAACCGTAAGTGTCTGGGAGCCTCCGGTGCAGACATTAAAGGGGCTTCCTGCAACAACGGGGGCATCGGGCCCGGGATAAATGGTGATGTACCGGATCACCCTTTCAAGCGGACCGCAACATTCAGTGGTAATCTCAAGAACCAGCATGAAAACCTGGGTAACCCCCGTCTGATTCACAAAGGTGACATCGGTGGTGGAAGAAGTCGGAGAATCGACGGTAGCTGAGCAACCTCCGGGTGCATAAACCGTCCACAGATAGGTAAAGCCAGGGCTTCCGGCTACTGAACTGGTATAGGAATAAGTAGTAGGACATCCGGCTCCCAGCGGGGCACCCAGAATTACACCCGCATCCGGAACATCCATCGTGATGTTCACAAAATCGGTAAAGAGCTTCACACTTTCAATAATGTCTTTCCTTCCGGTTGAAGAGTATTGTATGTTCAGGATGGGACTGGTGGTTCCGGTCAGCGGATTGGCCCCATTGCCGAAGAGCCATTGCGGGGTGGCGTCGGTAGTGGTGAAGCGCATATTGGTGTTCATGCACGAATAATTGCTCGCGGTGATCACCTGGTATGTGCTGATGTTAACATTGGCCCAGTTGTTATCGGTATTGTCGGCCACCTGTACACCCACACCCCCGGGTGTACCTCCTGTTGCGTAAATTTCACAGTCAGCCACGTTGCCTCCCAGCGGGTCCGGAGAGTAAATGCCATAGGCGTTTGCGCCGAGGGGAGTAAGTATCACTTCATCCGCTCCGATGCATGGCCCATTGGGAACTACCCCTGTCTTTCGCTGCTGTCCGTCAAAATCAACCAGTATTCCTGTGCCTGCAATTCCGGTTCCTATACAGGGACTGGCCGGAGTGATGTGTAGATCCACAGTTGCGGAAGTACCCGTTGGGTTGATGAACTGTGGAAGGATGTTGAGGGAATTTAAATCCCGGGTTCCTCCTTGCCATCCGGCAAAGGTTTGGGCAGTTCCTCCTCCGTCTAATGACCCGAGTGCCCCGGCAACAGTGCTGAATAAGCAGTTGTAGTTGCTTGTGAAGTTTGCTGTTGCATTGATGGTGATGGCATACTGGTTTCCTGTTGCTGTTCTGGCATTCCAGTAAATGTTGTTGCGGTTATTATCAACTGCGGTAGTACTTCTTAAATAGCCATAAGTCTGACGTGTCCCGGCACCGGCATTACCCCCGATATAAACGGAATTGAAATAGGTGTTTACAGGCTGATTACTGCCTTTCCAGATTCCGATGAAGAACACATCGCCCCCAACGGAATTACCTGCAGCATTGATACCCAGGCGTACCATATTGTTACTGATGGTTGCACCTCCCTGTGATATATATATCCCCGTGTTGTACGATGCTGCCTGAGTAGTTACCAGACTGTGCACAAAATTGCTGCTTACCAGGTTGTTGGCAGTATTTGCATTGATGCAGTAAATCCCGTAATTTCGAACTGCTGCGGCTCCCTGAGCCCTGAGGGTGTGCACCGTGTTCTTAGCGATGGTAAGGTTACCGGTTGTGCTGTTATTGTTGATGATACCCACGAGAGCGGGCATGTTGCCGGTTGTCGTGTTGGTTGCCGATGTCTGAAGGTTGCGCACCGTATTGCCTATGATGCGCTGTGTGCCACCTGTGGCCTGATTGCTCATTCCGATGCAAAAGGGTATTGTACCGGTGTTGTTAAGCGTAACATTGGCCACCAGGTTATTGGAAACCGTAGTGGTGTAATTGCCCGCCGTGCCGAAATAAATACCGCCAAAAGTTACTGGCGGAAATGTTCCGATGGTTTGAATGCTGTTGGCGGTGCTGCTGTGGCCCACTGTATTCCCGGAAATCACTACGTCGTTGATCAGCGTGCCGGTGATCTGTATCCCGTTAAACAGCAACTGATCATTAATGCTGCCGTCAATATTGAAGGATCCGATCTCATTGTCCAGCACCATTCCGTCACCTCCTTTTATAATGGATGTGATCCCTCCGCGCTGAGTGCCGTTGTCGTTGCATGTGACCCACAGGGAGCCGTTGGAGGCATCCCCCATTTTATTGCCGATCACATCGATTCGCCCGGTAGTGGCGATCGGTGAAAAGTCTGAATATATGACACCCAGGTATTCATCGCCGTACTGGGTGAAGTGTATGTTTTGTATCGTGTTATTTTTAATGGTTGAGATACCCGTATTGCTGCATACAAGGAGAATTCCGTAGTAGCTGCACAGGTAGGCAGAAGAAGTCCAGTTTTGCTGGGCCCCGCCGCACATAGGTGCCGTGCCTCCAATATAGTTATCTTCTATAAGGAATTCATTGGTGAGCGGACAATCCACGTAGATCGGCCAGCCACTGTTGTCCGTCCGGGCTGCAGTCTGATAAAGGCTGTTCCCTTTCAATGTCCATCTGGCATTTCCTGCGTCCAGACGTATGCCGAAGGAACTGTAGCCCGCACTGGGGTTGAACCAGTCATAGATATTGCAGTTCCTGACAGTATTATCCTCATTGAGCACGGTGGGTGTTCCGGCAGCATAGATTCCGCAGACAGGAGTGGTTGCCCCGTTCCGGACGATACAGTTATCGATGAGGTTGTTGTCATTTCCTGATGTGCTTCCTGCGGCAAAGCTTATTACACCGGAGGTCATTCCTGTTCCGACACCACGGAAATCGCAATACATCATCGTGTTGCTGCAGGCATCAGCCGCCAGTTTTAAGGTGGTGCCGGCTACATTCGTGTTGGAAATGATCAGGTTGTTCGGGGCACCACTCTGGTTGATGCGGCCGTCGAAGGTCACGCGGTCGGCACCATTCAGAGTGATCAGAGAAGTAGCACTGCTTCCTGATAGTGTGTAGGGCCCGCCGGTCGGATAAATATATATGGCATAACCCATATTGCCGCAACTCGCCCAGGAGTTTAGTATGGCCTCATTATTATCGATAATGCTCGCAGTGATCCGGATATGGAGGTCTCCGGCGAGACCGTTGGTGTTGATGGCATTAAAGCAGGCCCTGAGGGTGGGATAGGTGCCGGGGACGGTGACAATACCAGATAGTCCTGATGCCAACACACTCAGTGTGGCCGCTGAAGAGGTGGCTGACGGGGCGCAACTGCCTGTCACAATACAACGGTACTGATTGCCGCCAAGTCCTGAAGGATCGCTGATGGTAAGGGTTTCAGTGGTAACTCCGCTGTAAACCCCGCCGTCGGAAAGGTTCACACCGTTCTCCTGCCACTGATACGATAAACCGGAACCTGTTGCTGTAACATAGAAAGAAACCGGCGTCCCGTTGCATCCTGTAGTGTTGGCTGGTTGCACAAGAACGCTGGGAGGGTCGATAATAATGCTGATGTCCCCGCAATTGTCACTCCAGCACAAGGTAGCGTTATCTCTGGCTCTGATAAAATATGTTCCGTTTCCGGGCGGGGAATAGGTTGCTCCTGAACCCAAAGCCGTATTGTTGGCGCAGACATTACCCTGCCAGAACCAGGTGACACCGCCCGGAGGGGCTCCTGTGCGCGTGATCACATCATTACACAGTACAGTGCTTTCCGTAGGGTCAGGTGGTGTGGCGGGCGGAGCGGCAGCATTGACCACCAGGTTAACACCCGCGGAGGTCACACTGGTACATCCGTTTGTAACGATACAGGTGTAGGGCGTATAAGTGCCGGCGGCAATAGCGCCACCCACCGAAAGAACTGAAGAGGTTGGATTGGTATATACCGCACCTGCGGGTGTGCCGTTGGTAACATTAACTCCCATGTATTGCCATTGATAAGACAGGGTGGGACCGCTGGCTTGCACGCTGAATTCAACGGTTTGACCGGCGCATTTCACCATATTGACCGGTTGTACTGTGATCGTTGGCGTCACGGGCGGTGTCCAGGTAAATGTAAGTCCGTTGGTGGGGACCTCTCCCGGATCATTTCCCGTATTGCAGCTTGAAGTATTGGCACCCCCCTGAGTAGTTGCCGGCCAGTTGTTGGAGGTGTACCTGTTGTGGAAGTCCGAATTGTCGGCACCCCGCAGACCAACCTCGCATGTGAGGTCCGTTGCATAAGCTGATGCGCAGGCTCCGTAAACAATCTGTATTACGCTACTGGTTTCATACAGCCGGATTTGAAAATTAAAATTTCCATTAGCGATTGAAGGCCAATCATATCTTCTGGCATTATTCCATTGCACAACAAAGACCCTGTTCGGAGCTATACCCTCGGTTCCGTAAACGATGGTGGATGCATTGGAGATCAGGTCCCTCCCCAGTGCACTGATAGCGCCATTATAGGCTGTTGTTCCTGATATCGGTGTATACAATCCCCCTGCAGGCGCAGTCGCACCAAAGGTGATAAAGCCGTTCGTAGAGATTCGGCAGGTCGTGTACCCGCTGCAGTTGAAATAGAACGTGAACGGGATAGCAATGGCACCTGATACAGCATCATCCCAACCGCTGGCATGAACTACCGTTGAAGCAGCCAAAGGGGAGTAAGTGCCGCTGTTCTGGGTAAAAGTGTACATCGTTGCTACCTGGGCATTGAGCCACAGAGGGAACATCAGGAATACACTCAGGCTGGTAATTCGGGAAAGTATTTTTTTCATGTTACATATTTTTATCATTATTCAACAACTACACAGTGGGAGAACCAGATCAGGGGTTAGAGCCAGTTCCGGCATCAATGTAGCACCTGACTATATTGTATCCGGTGCATCCCAATCCCAGTTTGATCCCGTAATTGGTCCGGTTTGAACCCGCAGCATGCGCCGCTACTGTCGGGCAACCCGGTAATTCAATTCTTACATCCTGAATCCTGAAGGATTCTGCACCGGGATCAACCCTGAAAGCGCAACATTCATTCGGGAATCCGCTGTCGGCTGTATTGCTTCTGCGAATGGTGGTGGAATTCGCCCCTCCGGTCATATCACTGAACTTTGTTGTGAACCCCACATCATAACCGCCTTCTATGGTGGCGTAGCTGTGGACGACCTGGTAGTCAGTCAGATTGTAAATGCGCTTCTGCATTTTAATGGACGTATAGGTGCATTGTGCCAGATTAATGGCAATGGCGGGTGTGGTGGGTGAGTCTTTGGTTAAACCTGTTCCTCCGCCCGCCGGTGATACATAGATCACATCACAACTGCCGCACCCGGTCCCGGAGGAGGCAAGGCTGAGTGTTGTGGAAGGACTGTTGTCATTATTTCATCCTGTGGTAGTGGTTACGGTCACTGTATAAGTGCCCGCTGCTCCGTCTGAAATACTGGGTGTGGTGGCTCCGGTAGTCCACAAATAGGTACATCCTGCGCAAGCCCCACCGTTTATCGTTGTGCTGGCTGTCAGAATTACGGGCGGAGCGAAAGAGCAAA
>CALGYY010000003.1 GCA_937934705.1 uncultured Bacteroidota bacterium | reverse complement strand
TGTCCCGTAACTCCGGTCAAACCTGTTGGTCCGGTCGGTCCCGCTGGTCCGACAGGTCCTGCAGGACCCTGGATTCCGGGGGTGCCGTTGAGATTAACACCCCAGTTACAGTATAAGCCTGCTCCGGTTGCGGTTGTAATATTCACCGACATGTCTCCGGTTGCCGGGTTATAGGAAATTACAGTACCCTCCATTTTATTACTGATATCGAAGGCAATCACAATGCTCTGACCGTTGGTATAGGCCAGACCCGGTTCAACCACCAGGTTGTAAACACCAGTGCCGATGGTAAGACAGCTGACCGATGTGGTAGCGTATTGATCACCCGGTATACCCGTAATTCCCGTAGGTCCGGTAGGTCCGGCAGCACCGGTCAAACCAGGATCACCGGTAGGCCCGATCGGGCCGGTAGGACCGGCAATTCCCGGGTCACCAGTAGGTCCGGCGGGTCCGGCGGGTCCCACAGGACCGGCAAGTCCGGGATCACCCGTGGGGCCGGTAGGACCGGCAGGTCCAACACCAGTAGTGATGGGAACCCACAGCGTTCCGTCATAATACCAGAACTGGAAAAAGTCTGTATCAAAAACCAAAAGCCCGGTAGCGGGCGCAATGATGGCAATCCTCTGGGCACTAGTCACCCGCGGGACCAACATCCCTTTGTCAGTAGCAGTAAGATCAAGAATTGCAGAACCATCAGGACTATTGGTGCCGATACCCACATTCTGCTGGGCAACAGCATCCAATTTCACCAGGATCAGCAATCCCGCGATCAGAATCAGCGAGACGTGGCGTAAACTTTTCAGAATCATAACGTTATGGTTTTAATGTATTGTTAATTTTGAATTTTGGGGTAACAAATATAGGCAAAGATCCGGCGTATCCCAAAAATTTGTTAAAATAATTGTATGACGCGATTCGGTTTCTGTTCCGCACAGAAATGTCAGGAAGGAATGTTGCCCCTGAATTCATGATACTCCCCATCATCAGCGCGTGATCATCACGGGATGGATCAGGGAAATTTCTTCAGACATGTAACGGATAAAATACAAACCTGAGGGAAAATCATTGACATCGGTCGAAATCCGGTGTTGCCCGTTTGACATATGATGGTCCGAAAGAACGGTCCTGACCACTTGCCCGTAAGCATTCAGCAAAATGATTCTGCCCGTCTCATCCTGGCCAAGACCAAGATCAATATTCAACAGATTGCTTGCAGGATTGGGATATGCTGTGATACTGCGTCTGACCAACGGTCCCTCTTCCTGTCCGGAGGGGACAGGTGGTGGCGGGAACACAATGAAATCAACCCATGCAGCATCATCCCCTTCGCTCACTACATAGTCTTTTGCATAAGTCCAGGTAAGCGTATGGTTTCCGGCAGAAATAAAGTAAGCCTCTCTTGACCAGTCTTTCTCTCCGTCCCACTGACCTTTCAGCACGCCATCAATGTAGAACACCAGGTAGTCCCACCATTGACTATAAAGCGATCCTTCCTCGCAGGAAACCTTTTTGTAAAAAGACACGGAATCATCTCCGCTTACCTGAATGTTGATGATCAGGGTGCTTGACTGATCATCCGTGATAACTCCTGAGCGTGCAGCGAAATCACCTTCATAAACATCCCCGCCGCTTATGATCTGCCAGGGTGCATTCCCGAAGACTGTAGTGTCCCATGGGAATGAATGAAAGTGATTGGCTTCCCAGTCTTCCACGTTCAGTCCGATCTGCGCGGAGAACAATTTGCCAGCACTGTAAGGTGCAGCCAAGCAGCTATAATTGAAATCGGCTAATGCACCCACAGGAGCGGCAGGGTCAATGCTGATGCTGAAACTCACCTGGTAGTCCGTAGCCGGAGATAATGATCCGGTGTTGATATTATTGGTCAGAATACTCACGTAAGGTGAGGAGCAGGAAATGCTTCCGGTGGCTGAAGGGATTGCAGCGTGTCCTTCGTTGCGCGTGGTGAATACCAGATCAAGCGTTTCTCCGGGATCCAGACGCCCGTTCTGGTTGCCTGCATTGTCGTTGATCTGAACATCGGTCACCTCAAGTTCCGGTGCATTCAGGCTAATCAAAAAGTTTGAGTTCCAGGTATCGGTTCCGTCTGTAGCCGTCAGGGTGAAAGGAACCATCTCCTGATCATTGATCAGAGCATTTATAGTAAATGCGTATGCGTTATTTTTATTCAGTGATGTTCCTGCCTGGATATTGCCATAAGTTTCAGTATTGTCGGTAATCGTTACTGCAGAAGACACACTCGACAGTGTGGCTGTCACATTTTGAGCAGAGTCCACCCCGACGTTTTTCAGGCTGACGTTCAGACTGATATTTTCGCCGAAATCCGCCAGTCCGTTTCCGTTTCCCATGGCATCGTCGATTACAACCAGATCACGGATTACGTAAGGACCTGCAGGAGGAATCACCAGTATGTAACCAAGATAGGTTTGTTTATTATATGCTGTGACCACTACATCAATCGTATCAATGGTGGTGAGGGGAGAGAAGGTGATATTCACACTGCCCCCGCTGATCATTCCTTTACCCAGGATAGATCCGTTAATGCTGAGACAGGCCAGGGCGCCATAAATATTACACTGAATGGTGATGTTATCGTTTCCAATAATGGTCTGGGCGGGATGCGTGACCGTCATGGCACCGGGAGTAGCAGTGCGGACCACAATAGACGGGTCGCCGAAAACGGTCCAGGTATCGGTCATTTCATCTCCTCCGCTTCCGTAATCATCGTTCATCTGCATACAACCATTCATGCTTATGCCGCCGAAACTGTGCTTGACATTGGTCAGGTAGGTTTCCGTTAGAAGGTCCACCATCTCCAGTTGCCCGCTCATGGGAGGATTCCAGCTCTGGTTAATGGTAGACATCAGGGTTGCGATGGCGCCGGCCGGCTGGTTATTATAGGTTGAGCGCAGCCAGGCCTCCGCGAAGCAGGTCCCTGCGGTAAAGTTTCCGTTCACACAGGCCACCGACCAGATGAAGGGCAGGCGGTTCACATTGGTCATCTGATCGACCTGGGTATTACTATAACCTGAACTTCCCCAGCCCTGATCCCATCCATGCCCGCAGTAAATGATGGCACCGCTTCCCGGGTTGATGGCATTGAAAACTTCTGAAGCAGTGGGGTCACCCGGCAGGTCAGGCAGTCCCTGATCCCCGTCGTAATGCTCTGTGATGCTGTCGTATGTATAGGCCAGCATTTTCCCGCGCAGCAAGCGGATATGTTCATGGTCATAAAGGTTATCGTGACCCGGGCCCTGATTGGATGCGATTCCCGCGCCTTTACCGTACCAGGTCCCGACCGGATCAGGGTACTTCTCGTAGGTAACGCTTCTTTCAACCTGTGTGACTACATGATCAACCGTTTCAGCAGAGAAACGGCCCACAAAAAGCTCTGGGTAATGGTCATTACCCAGAATATAAGCATAATCATTATCGGAAGGCCCTGCGGAAGTTGAGCTGGAGGGAACCTGGGCATGGTCGCCCACAAGCAGAAGCCAGGTCAGCCCTTTCGTGTTGTAGTAGTTAGCCACGTAGGCTTTGATCTGTGCGCTGTTCCCGATAGTGGCCACATCCACAATCTCAGTCGCTATCCCTTTCTGGTTCTTCCACATGATGAACGGCTGCATGGCCGGAATGAAAGAGCTGTGACTGATGATGAGCATATTCCCGTCTTCGCCGACCGGTGTATACTTGGTTCCGGCCGGTATATTCAGGAAGTGCCGCTGGTAAATTGCTTCAAATTCATCACTCCTGGCTGAGGATCCCGTTGATGTTTTTTCATTCATCGCGGCTGACTGCGTCCACTTCACCTCCAAAACAATCTCGGTATATACCCTCAGCACACGGCCGGTGGGATTGTATGCCAGAGGGGATACCACCAGGGTCATCCCCCTGTGATCCCTGAGAATATAGGGATCCCGGCCCGTGACCCGCTGATCGGGCCAGAACTGCCCCGTTTGATATACAGGTCCTTTTTGCCAGGGCAGTAATTCCGGATCCTGCGTCCTGAGAAGATTGCCTTTGGACGGACATATATTCATATCCGGCAAATCGTAATAAGATTCTGAAATAACTTCAATCACTGCATTTCCCTGATCGGGGATAATGACAGAGGTGGTCAGCTGAGGCAGATCCGGGTAGCCCGTTTTCATGATGGGGACCCCTTGTGCGATCAGAGGAATTACCATGGCCCCTTCAGGAGTATTCACGGTTTGAAAATCCGGTGACGACGGATTGACACGAATGAGGAGTCCCTTTGAGTCTTCTGAAATGAGGGTGAAAGGATTATTCTGGCTGCTGACTTCGGGGCTTGCTGAGAAAATGATGGTCAGTACACTCAGGGCAAGAAGGAAGATTCGCATATTCATATTCTCATATTTTGGAATACAAATATACGCTATCAGGCTGACAAATACGAATATGGTCTGTTTTTAAAAGGGAAGCCGCTTAGAAATCGACAGGCTTATCTTCAGGGGGCCTTCTGCCGCAGGGATACGGACAACCTGAACATCCGCCAACCCGTCCGCAGGGTGCCAGAAAGATTTTCTTCTGAGGTTTGCGCACATATAAAACCTGATCCGGGGACCACTCACCCCATTCTTTATCCTCAATAAATGCTCTGAGCTTCCAGAATAATTGAGCTGTATCGCCGGTGAGGATGTGCAGGCTGAAAGTATCCGGAGTCAGAAATTTTTTGGCATCCAGAAATTCCGGATTGTCAGCCAGAAGCAGTTCATAGCTGATGTTTTGTCCCAGGCTGCGCCAAAGAAAGAACACCTGGCCTGAATCAACCGTGCTCCCGCTCAACGGGGACAACACCATGGGGGCCGGTATATCCCTGTTGTGATTATTATTTTCTGAAAACTGCATGCTTAAATGGAAGAATGCGAGTCCTGCGGACAAAAGAAAAGCCGGAATTGATGCTGCTTTCATATTTTTTCGGATGATGGAGTTAAAAAAGCGGCGCCTCAGAGTGGCCTGGCGGGTTTTTCCATAAAGATTTTTTTATTCGTGAGACTGTGTTTTCAAGAGCCGAAGGCGAATTGCGCCAAAGGCGTCCCTTCGGGAAAATACTGGTCGAACAAAAAGCGAAGCGACCTCATGAGGCCGCAGGCCGGGTAATCCCCCCGCCTCAGGCGGGAGAATATGGGGCCGGGGCCCCGCAGAGCGGGATTTAATTAACTTAAATGCCCCGGGGTTCATACCCGTGATTAAGGGCTTATTTTTTCCTTCATTGAATTCAGTGGACTTGTATTTAACTGACAGAAGAAAAGGTTCAGGTGCCCTCCGCACCCGAACCTAATGAAAGTTTCACCGGCAGGATCACTTTTCAGCCAGCTTAAAGGAGATCGGCAGGGTTAATTGTGTATCTACGGCTTTCCCTTTAAATGAACCAGGAACCCAATCAGGCATCAGCTTAATAACCCGGAGGGCTTCTTCATCCAACCCGGGGTTGACAGATTTCTGCAGCCTGATGTCCTGCAGTTTTCCGTTTTTAGTCACGGTAAACTGCACGTAGACTGTCCCCTGGACACCATTTTTCTTTGCATCTTCAGGATACCTGACGTTTTCGATAATAAATTTCGACATGGCTTCCTGTCCGCCCGGAAAGGAAGGCATCTGATCGACACTGTCTGCAGGAACCATTTGCTCCTCTGCAGAATTCTCCGCACCTGGCAAGGGAGAACTCTGGCAGGAAAAGGCCAGCAGCAGCAATGTCATGAGCGGGATAACCGGCAGAGCTTTCAGCAAGGTCAGCCTGCCTGAACGCGGTTTTTTCATCATCTGGATTCGTTTTAAGATTAATGAATGATTGAAATGATTGGCTAAACCCGTTTGCACGCCAATCTGTGTTCTCAGCAGGAGCAGGTAATAGCCCGCCGGATCAGGAGTCTGCTCCTTAACTCCGTCATCGGCCAGGTATTCGTGGGTTTCTTTAAGTGCAGATCTTATTTTCCAGGTTAGCGGATTGAACCAAAGTATCACACAGGAGATCTCTGCCAGCAGAAGATCAAGGCTGTGCAACTGCCTGACATGAACCTTTTCATGCAGCCAGACCCTTTCGAATCCGGATTTCTGAAAACTTTCTTCATTCACATAGATTCTGCTGAAAAAGGAACAAACCCCTTTCATCTCTTTACTGATGAACAGCATGCTGCCTTTGTATATGACTGTCTTGGAATGTTTCTTAAGCGCAAGGATTTTTCTGAGGCCGGTCATGAAGCGGATCAGACAAATCAGACACCCGGCCAGATATGCTGTGAATGCGATCAGAGTCAGCGGAAACGCGACTCCGGATTCATCGGCGGTGGCTCCATTGGTTTCAACCGCTTTCAGAACCGCATTGAAGGTCCCTTCGGTTACCAGGGGTGCGCCGGGAATGGTGATCCAGAGAAACAGCCAGGGAAGAGTCAGCGCCGCCAGCAGAAAGAAGCGGTTAAACCGGAAAATGGTCTCCTTCCGCAGAAAAAAATAGTAACAGATATACATCAGGGAACTCCCTGCTGCAAGTTTCAGGATATTGAAGATCATTTCATCCATTTTTCTTCTTTTTTTTGATTTCTTCTTCCATCATTTTCTTCATCTCCTCAAGCTCCGAAAGACTGAGCTTTTCGTTGGCAGCAAAGAATGAGACCAGGCTGCGGTACGAATGATCAAAGTAGCGACCTACGAAACTCCTTAAAAAATAGCGGGAATATTCTTTGCGCGAGATGATCGGATAATACTCATAGGTATTACCGTAAGCACGGTAGGAGACAAAACCTTTTTTTTCAAGAATTCTGATAATCGTCGAAACGGTATTATAGGCCGGTTTCGGATCTTCAAAATCTTCCAGCAGGTCCTTTACAAAGGCCCGCTTTCTTTTCCAGAGCATCTGCATCAGCTGCTCCTCGGCCCGGGTCAGTTCTTTGATTTGCTTACTCATTATTCTGTATTTTCAGGGGCTGTTTTAAAATAATTTTAACTAATCTGTCTGCTAAATTAACTAAAATCTTAGTTGATATGGAACAAAAGTGTACTTCTTTTTCTTTTTGACCATGCACGGGTCAGTCAAAGGCGGGTTTGGAGCAATAAACGGTCAGATTTTACCAGTGACCGGAGCAGCGTGAGTATAAATCATATGAAATAATAAACTACTTTTGGACATAATAATCCAATCGAAACCCTTATGAAAAAACGCATTATTGTTTCCGGAATCCTGCTCAGCATGATGGCCATATGGGCCGGATGCAATCAGAGCACTGAAATTGTGCTGAAGCCATCAGTTTATGGTCCCCGCATCCCAACGGCCTATTTTGTAACTTCAGGAGCCGGTGAATCTGACGACGGAATTCCTCCTGATCCCTATGAAACATTCTCTTATGATCTGGCTCTGCAGGAAGCAGGAATAGAAGATTTCAATGTGGTATACTACACTTCTGTGCTTCCGCCGGAATCCTATGAAATTCCCCTGGAAGAAGCCAAAGCATATTTTCATCATGGGGCGGTGCTCGAGAGCATTATGGCCAAGGCCGGGGGGATCAAGGGACAGACGGTAGTGGCCGGGGTCGGACGCGTCTGGGCGACAGATCAGAGCGGTAAGGCGGTGGGCGGTTACGCGGCTGAATACGAGAGGGTGTATGATCAGGCGGTGGACTCAGCAACAGCCTTGTCTGACGCAAAAGCGCAGCTTTCCCGTTCGCTTGATCATGAGCTTAGTATCCGCGGATTGAAACAGACCGGCGAGAAGACCTTTGAGATCAAATCGCTGAGCATCGGCAAGAATTATGGAATGGCTCTGGCTGCTCTGGGCTTTGTCAACTTCATATTTCCTGATACAGTCTCTTCAGTGACTGCTCCGCGTCAGTAAGACAGATTCATGGGCTCACGGACTTTCGCGATCGCACTGGCCTTGGCATCCACGCTGCTGGCCTGGGGTGTAAATGAACACAACCTTCGTTGCATGCGCGCAGAGGGTGTCCCCTTGCGCGGGAATGAGACCGTGATCACTGCGGATGATTATTCCTACCTGCATCCCATGGAAACCCTGATGGAAACAGGCAGCCTTTATGAAACCAGACTGGAAAAGTATTCCAGCATTATCCGCAGTCCCGCTTATGGGTTTACCTACCGGATCAACGCGGGTCTGTTCGGCCATGGTGAGGCCCTGCTTATGCAGAAATACCAGCAGTTGCTGCTTTTCGGACTGTCGGTCTGGTGTTTTTTTCAGCTCAGTATGATGGTTTTGAAGCGTAAGCGATGGGCCATGCTGACGGCTGGCTTATATGGCCTTTTGCCATTCTCCATGGGCTTTTTGTACTATACCCTCACCGAGGCCATAACTCCTGCACTGCTGATCTTCTATTTCTTCTTTCTTATTCTGGGTTCTGAAGAGCACCGGCCGCGACGCAGGATGGTCTTTTACGTTCTGGCGGCCCTGGTCTTTTCTTACCTGTTTCTGTGCCGGCCGGTTCTGGGGATCTTCGGTCTGGCCTTTCCCGTATTCATCTGGAAAGATTATGGCCGGAAGCCATTCCGCGCCCTGACCCTTATCGTTCTTCTGGGTTTGATCAGCGGAAGCCTTCAACTCTCCTGGCAAATCCGCAATTACCGACTCAGCGGAAGTTACAGGGGGCTGCATCCGGTCTACCAGGCAGAGATCCCGGGTAAATTCAGGTTACCTTACAAAGCCGCATGGGATTTCTTTAAAGGCTGGGAAAGCGAAGGACAACATTTTCATGAATACACCGGACTCTTTTGGGAACGCTCCCTTTCGGGCCGGGATCCCTCGGGGGCGATGGATTCAATCTGTGAGAATATCCCTGGCAGAGTCAGAAAACACTTCGGAACCGCCCGGCT
>CALGYY010000002.1 GCA_937934705.1 uncultured Bacteroidota bacterium | reverse complement strand
TGCGGCTATTGCTATGGGCTCGAAAACCTTGCTGCTTCGCAGCAATTGGAAGCCCTCCGTAGCACAGGACGTGCAAGAGGATCCTGATTAAAAGTATTTATGGTTTTGCAGACAATAAGCTAGCAGGTGTGCGGTGGCCTGGTCGAAACCGCGGGCCGGCGGGGACGTGAATCAAGCAAAAGTGGAAAAGAAAAAAACAAAGACTTACAATAATCCTGATACACAATATTACCTGAATCAATAAGAAAAAAAGAAAAAGGTTCGGGTGCGGAGGGCTCCCGAACCTTCAGCTTGTACAAAGGTGATTATTCAATTCGGATATCTGTCAGGCAAAATTGGCTTAGCATCCCCCGATTTTCCTTATTTTCGCAACGATGAAAACTGACCGCCATTGTCAGCCCCTGACCGGCAGGAAGAAGAACCGCTTCTCCCTGGCCCTGATCGTCGTATTCTCGGTATTCAGCCTGGGACTCATGTTCACCTCGGGTGATTACAAAGTCAGCGAACGCGTTATCAGCTGGGATGTGATCTCTTATTACAATTACCTTCCGGCAGCTTTTAATTATCAGGATTTTCATTTTGAAAAACTGCCCATGCGGATCGGTTATGTCACCGCTCCTGACGGTGTCGTGGTTCAGAAGATGTCGATGGGGCTGTCATTTTTGTATCTGCCTTTCTACCAGCTCGGTTTGCTTTATGTACGCGTCCTTGGCCTGCCATACAGCGATTACGGGGCACCCTTCCCTCTGCTGTTGTGCCTCAGCGCGATCTTCTATTTTCTGGCCGGGATGCTCATCCTTCGTAAAGTGCTTCTTCGTTATTTCAGCGATCTGGTGGTTTCACTCGGACTGGCGGGAATATTCCTGGGGACCAATCTGCTCTATTATACGGCCTACTACGGGCCCATGTCGCATGTATACAATTTCTTCCTGATCGCGCTCCTGTTGTGGCTCGTTATCCGCTGGCACGAAAAGGGCGGGTGGGGACTCAGCATCGCGATGGGACTTACTGCCGGGCTCATCGTGCTGGTAAGACCCAGTAATGTTACGGTTCTGCTGATCCCGCTATTGTGGAACCTCCATTCGCGTGCGGCTATCAGGGAGAAACTTTCCCTGATCAGGCGTTCCGTTCCGCAACTGGCAGTTATGCTGCTGTGCGCACTGCTGGTCTGGTTTCCGCAGATGCTCTACTGGAAAATGATCAGCGGTCACTGGCTTTATTTCTCTTACCAGGGCGAAGGTTTCTTTTTCAGCAATCCGCGTATTCTTCTCGGACTTTTTTCATACCGCAATGGCTGGCTTTTGTACTCACCCATTATGATCTTTGCCCTCGCGGGTTTCTTTTTTCTTCGAAAAGAGCTTAAAGTATTTCTTATTCCGGTCGTTCTGTATTTTCTGCTTTCCATCTATGTGATCTTCAGTTGGTGGTGCTGGTGGTATGTGGGCTCCGGACTGCGCGCCATGATCGATTTGTATCCTCTGCTGGCCGTGCCTTTCTGTGCTTTTCTTTCCTGGCTGACCCGGCAGAAGAGGTGGCTGATCATCCCGGTTTTCACCCTGTGGTGGTTCCTGCTGGCCTTTGGTCTTCTCAAAACCTTTCAGTTCAGGAAAGGCATCATCCATTTCGACAGCATGAGCCGTAAAGCATACTATGAGGTGCTTTTCTCCTACGACATACCAGGAGGATACTATTACCAGTTGCTGCGTACTCCGGATTACCAGGCAGCGATGAAAGGAGAAGACAAGATCCTGAAGTAGGGTTTCCCTGTGAAAAAAATCTGATAATTTCCTTCCGCGAAGCCGGCATAAACACTAATTTTGCCCCATGAGCGACGCGATCAAGCATGAATGCGGCATTGCCTTTATCCGGCTGCTGAAACCCCTTGAATATTACCTCTCGCGATACGGAAGTCCTTTGTACGGACTCAACAAACTGTCGCTGCTGATGGAAAAGCAACATAACCGGGGACAGGATGGGGCAGGGATCGCCAATGTGAAGTTTGATATGGAGCCGGGAAAGAAGTACATCAACGTACTCCGCTCTGCCTCCTCCACGCCTATCATTGATATATTCAATCAGATCTACCAGGAAATCCGCTATATGCGGAGAAACTGTCCCCAGAAACTGAACGATGCCGAATGGCTGAAGCAGAATGTGGAATTTACCGGTGAACTCTACCTGGGTCACCTCCGCTACGGTACTTTCGGGAAGAATAACATTGCCTTTTGTCACCCCTTTGTCAGAACCAGCAACTGGCTCACAAAAAATGTGGTCATCGCCGGCAATTTCAACCTGACAAATGTTGATGAGCTTTTTGATAAGCTGATCTCGCTGGGTCAGCACCCGGTGGAAACGTCTGACACCGTGACCATACTGGAAAAGATCGGCCATTTTCTGGATGAGGAAAATGAAAACCTCTTCCGGAAATACAAGGCGGAAGGATACTGCAAGCAGGACATTTCCCGTCTGATCGCCAGGGATCTCGATCTGCAAAAAGTACTGCAGCAGAGCAGCAAGCACTGGGACGGCGGCTATGTGATCGCCGGCCTCACCGGTCACGGCGATGCTTTTGTGCTCAGGGATCCTTCGGGTATCAGGCCCGCCTATTATTATATGGATGATGAGGTGGTGGTGGCTGCATCGGAAAGACCGGTGATACAAACTACCTTCAACGTACATTTTGAAGATGTAAAGGAACTCCGGCCGGGCCATGCACTGATTGTGAAGCGCGACGGACAGGCGGGAGAATTCCTTTGCAAGGAAACACGTCCCCGCAAGGCCTGCTCATTCGAGCGGATCTATTTTTCACGGGGAACCGATGCTGAGATTTACAGCGAACGCAAAGCTCTGGGTAAAGCATTAGCCCCGTCCATCCTCAAAGCCATTGATCACGACCTTGAGAATACGGTTTTTTCATATATCCCGAATACCGCGGCTGTTGCTTATTACGGACTGGTGGAGGAATTACACCAGTTCTGTAACAGGATCAAGGCAGAGCGCATTCTTCAGCAACGCGATCAGCTGGATGCAGAGAGCCTGCGTAAGATACTGGCCTTTTCACCGAGGATCGACAAGATCGCCGTTAAGGACATTAAGCTGCGGACTTTCATCACCCAGGATAAAGACCGTGACGATCTTGTGGCCCATGTGTATGATGTTACTTACGGGATCATCAGGAATGATCAGGACAATATTGTTGTGGTGGATGACAGCATCGTACGCGGGACTACGCTGCGGCAGAGTATCATCCGCATCCTCGATCGGCTGCGGCCGAAAATGATCGTGATTGCTTCTTCAGCACCACAGATCCGCTATCCTGATTGTTACGGGATTGATATGGCCCGCCTGAGCGACTTTGTCGCCTTCAGGGCAGCGATAGAACTGCTGAAAGAAACTCACCAGGAAAGCATTATCAACCGGGTGTATCAGAATGCCCGGGCCCAGGAAAAAATTCCCCGGGATGAATGTGTGAATGTGGTCAGGGAGATTTACAAGCCTTTCAGTCCCGAACAGTTGTCGGAAAGGATCTCACGAATGCTCACCCCGCCGGATGTGAAGGCCAAGGTCAAAATCGTTTATCAGACCATCGAAGACCTTCATGCTGCTTGTCCTGAAAATACCGGCGACTGGTACTTTACGGGCGATTACCCGACTCCGGGCGGGAACCGCGTGGCCAACCGCTCTTTCATCAATTATATTGAGGGGAAAAACGAACGGGCCTACTGATCAGACGATCATGCCTGCGCCTACGGTTTCGTTCGTGGCCTCATCCACCAGGATCACACTGCCTGTGTTCCTGTTGATACGGTACTTGTCGAAAAAGAAAGGCTGGGTGGTACGCAAGGAAATCCTCGCGATGTCATTCAGCCCGATACTCTTATCCTCTTCGTTGCGGTGCAGGGTGTTGATGTCGACTTTATAACGCAGTTCGCGGACAATACATCGGGCTTCCCGCGTGGTGTGCCGGATGAAATACTTTCCGCCGGGAACCAGTTTCTTTTCGTTCATCCAGCAGATGATCACGTCGAAATCCTGGCTGACAGACGGCAGATTATTCTCCCGCACGATCATATCTCCGCGGCTGATGTCGATTTCATCCTCCAGCCTGATGGTCACCGACATGGGAGGGAAGGCTTCATCAACGGGGCCGTCAAAGGTGTCGATACTGGCAATCCTGCTGGTAAATCCCGAAGGCAGCACCATGACCTTATCGCCGGGTTTGAAAATTCCTCCGGCAATGCGTCCCGCATATCCCCTGTAATCGTGGAATTCGTCGCTGTATGGGCGGATCACGTATTGCACGGGGAAGCGGCAATCCACCATATTTTCGTCGCTGCTGATGTGAATCGCTTCCAGCATATCAAGAAGCGCCAATCCCTTGTACCAGGGCATGCGGTCTGATTTGTCCACCACATTGTCGCCCATTAATGCACTAATCGGGATGAAGCGGATATCGAAGACTTCGAGTTTACTGGAGAAGTTCTTGAAATCACGCTGGATGTTCTCATACACTTCCTGTGAGTAATCCACCAGATCCATTTTGTTGACACAGATCACAAGGTGCGGGATCTTCAGCAAAGACGCTATGAAGGCATGTCTGCGGGTCTGCTCGATCACGCCTTTACGGGCATCAACAAGAATGATGGCCAGGTTGGCGGTGGATGCTCCGGTGACCATGTTGCGGGTGTACTGAATATGTCCGGGCGTATCAGCAATGATGAACTTGCGTTTTGGTGTGGCGAAATAGCGGTAAGCAACATCAATGGTGATGCCCTGTTCACGTTCAGCACGCAAACCGTCGGTCAGCAGTGCCAGATTGACCCCTTCCTCGCCTCTTTGTTCACTGGCTTTTTTGATGGCGTCGTACTGGTCTTCGAAAATGGATTTGGTGTCATACAGCAAGCGCCCGATCAGTGTGCTTTTGCCGTCGTCAACACTCCCTGCGGTGGTGAAGCGCAGCAGTTCCATGTCAAGATATCCTTTGGTTTCGGTACTCATATCCTTTGTTCCATTGATTAAAAGTATCCTTCTTTTTTCCGGTCTTCCATGGCCGCATCACTGCGTTTGTCATCAAAGCGCCCGCCGCGTTCGGTGACCCGGGAGGCCGCCACCTCACTGATGATGTCTTCGAGCGTGTTGGCATTGGAAACCGTAGCGCCGGTGCAGGTCATGTCGCCGATGGTTCTGAAACGTACATGCATATTCACCACCTTTTCACTGTCTTTCAGTTTCATGATGGGTGAATAGGCCAGGATCACCCCGTCGCGCACGAATACATCACGGTCGTGACTGAAGTATAAAGAAGGCATCTCAATATTCTCCTGAAGAATGTATTGCCATACATCCATCTCTGTCCAGTTGCTCAGCGGGAAAACCCTGAAGTGTTCGCCCTGCCTTTTCCTGCCATTAAAAAGATTCCAGAGTTCCGGACGCTGATTCTTGGGATCCCACTGCCCGAATTCATCGCGATGCGAAAAAAAGCGCTCTTTTGCCCGGGCTTTCTCTTCATCCCGGCGGCCACCACCCAGGCAAACATCGAATTTATGCTCTTCAATTGTATCGAGAAGCGTCACAGTCTGCAAAACATTGCGGCTGGCATTATAGCCCTGTTCTTCCACAGCCCGGCCTTTGTCAATCGACTCCTGTACCGATCCAACGACCAGCCTGGCGCCGATCGACTCAACCAGCTGGTCACGGTAATCGAGGGTTTCCTGAAAATTATGACCCGTGTCGATGTGAAGCAGGGGAAAGGGCAGGCGGGCCGGCCAGAATGCCTTGCGTGCCAGATGCAGCATCACAATACTGTCTTTCCCGCCCGAAAACAGCAGGGAAGGACGTTCAAACTGCGCCGCCACCTCACGGATCACAAAAACGGATTCCGCTTCCAGCTGGCGCAAATGGTTCAGATGATAGACAGCCATTTCTTCTTACGGTATCTGATTAATGGTAATACTTTTCTGAGCAGGTAACGGGCCGTTTTTTTCACATCCCAGAGATCCGTCCGGAGCTCTATCTGCGGATGTTCAGGTTTTTCGTATGCGGCATCAATACCCGTGAAGTTCTTAATCAGACCAGCCCGGGCTTTTTTATACAAACCCTTGACATCACGCTGCTCGCATACCTCCAGTGGGCAATTCACAAAAACTTCAACAAAACGGTCCGGTCCGATGATTTCTCTTGCCAGATCGCGCATGGCTTTGGTCGGCGTGATCAGGCTACAGATCACGATCAGTCCGTGATCACAAAAAAGTTTGGAAATTTCAGCGGTACGGCGGATGTTCTCGATGCGGTCTTCAACGGTATATCCCAGATCTTTATTCAGTCCCTGCCGGATCTCATCCCCGTCGAAACTCTTGGTGAAATAACCTTTGCGGTGAATTTCCTTTTCCAGTGCCTCCTGAAGGGTTGTCTTCCCCGCACCCGATAAGCCCGTCATCCATATCACCTTAGGGTCCTGGCGGACCAGGAAACGCTTGCGGTTCCTTCTGATATAACTGTTGAAATCCGTCAATATCCGCATTTTCATTGCAATACTCTTTGGTTTTTCAGGGCTGCAAAAATATAAAAAATCAGGGGGAATTCTCTATATTTTCTATAAAAACAATATAGACTATCGAATGAGTAGAGTATTTCTGAATTGAGGATTTCAGCAGAAATGAATTGCGCCTCCCGGGCTCACATTCTGATCCGGATATCATGATCAGGAGCAGGCGGCTTATTTCAGGCGGGTGCAGCTCTTTAATTCACCGGAGCGGATCAGGGCATTGATCACGGCGGTGTCTAAAATGCAGGTGCATTGATATAGCTCCAGCAGCGGGTCAGTATCCAGCAGATGATCCATGATTTCCTGTTGTGAGGGAGCCTGCTGAAAGCGGCTGTACTGTTCGTAGGTGTATTGCGTGAATGCCACGCCAGGTCCTATTCCCCTGAGATCGAGCAGGTAGCCGCCATGGAGGAGGACGGGGTATGCATAGTCATCCTGGTAAAATATATCCCGGGGGCCGGGGTAGGAGAGCAGGTTTTTTTTGTCAGCGCTGAGACTTACCGGGACTTTGTCCTTGTAGTCCGCCTTGGTTTTATAGATCACCACGGGCATCGGACTTTCTACCGGGTAGCGGTTGGTAGGGCCGCTGACGGCCTCGGCCTGATAATCCGGCAGGGGCTTTCCGGCCTGCTCCTGGGCAGCGGTTTCCGTGGGTCGTATGCCGGGGCCCGAATTTTTTGCAGTTTTACAGGCTGCTGCAGTCAACAGAATCACGATGAGCAGGACGCAAGTCAGGATGTGTCGCATAATCTTAATTTTAGCTCATACAAATATAGTGTTTCTACGGTAAAATCCCAAAAGCAGGTTTTTGACTGATCAGGATGTTTGTTCATTTTCAGAGGGAAAACAATGACACCGGGCCTTAAAGTTCGGGAGCCCTCCGCACCCGAACCTTTTTCTTTTTGTTCAGATCGGTTACAGTGGTCTTGAGGTCACTTCGGAATAATCTGAACTTTCAGTATTTCATTGCCTTACTTTTGTCGCGCCAAAAGTAACAAAAGCGCTTTTTTCTCGCC
>CALGYY010000001.1 GCA_937934705.1 uncultured Bacteroidota bacterium | reverse complement strand
AACGCTCGGCCTGGTTCTGCAAATCAACCATGAGTTCCGGACCTGTCACCCCTTTTGGATATCCCGGGAAATTCTCCACTTCAGTTGTGGTGGTCAACTGACCGCCCATTTGCAGTCCTGTATATAAAACCGGTTTCAAATCCGCCCTCGCAGCATATATCGCTGCAGTGTAACCGGCCGGCCCCGATCCGATGATCAGGCACTTGACTTTTTCTTTCTCTGACATATGATTGGTTTTTGTGTTTAACGCGGAAAAATCATCAGTAAGAAGCAACAATAGTGTCGCAGGTCACACTGTACCCGCTCCAGATACCCAATGCGCCGCCCTGAATATTTGAGGGGATCTTGGTGGGGGAAGAAAAGGGATTCCCTCCCGAAAAAATCTCCGATTCTGCAGCCGACCAGAAATCGTAAACCGCGAATTCAATATGGGCCAGCTTGGTGACCACACTATCGCCGATCTTGAAAAAACCAAATTCCCCTTCCTCACTCTCAGGTGGCTCCATCAGAAAACTGGCCTGTCCCCTGAACATGGAAAATACAAATTCCTGCCCGTTGAAGTACTTGTCTTCCCATGTGGATCCCAGCATGGGTACAAAATCCGGATCCTTTCCCAATCGTTTGGTGAACACCCGGTACCAGTCCGTAGTGGATCCCTCATCCTGGCAAGATGCCCAAACATAGCCCAGGCTGTCCTCGTTGGGTTCAACCTTAAACCAGATCGAATCAAATGAAACCGGTGGCAACAGGAATGTCTGAGCCGTGAAGGTGTTCCCGTCAACCTGAACATTCAGCGAATAGGTCTTACCCGCTTCCCCCTTTATGGTACTGCCCATGTACATGATGTAAGGGAAGCTGGCAGGATTCAATCCGAGAACAAGGTTCTCCGTTGATATGCCGTCACTGACTGTGACTACAGCATCGGTCACCAGTGAATTGGCCAGGGTGGCACTGTCGATCGGATCAAAGTAGGGCGCACTACGGGTGATGATCACCTTGGCGACCTCACCGTTTTCTATCCATCCTTCAATAACGTATTTCGGCTCTGAAACGGGGATGTCAAACTCGATCTCCTTTTCGCAGGCAGTGAAACCAATGGCAATAATAAGGGACGTAATGATTCCGCCACTTGCTGATAATATCTTTTTGATCGTATTCATTTTTAAAATCATCATATTTATAAAAAATATACTAGTATGTGAAATTCCAAGTGAATGAAGGGATGATCGGGAAGAGCGATACCTGCTTGGCCGTGGTGGTCAGGTCGAATTTGCTCAGGTCCCCCGTTGTTTCAAAATAAATATAATACGGGTTCATCCTGCTGTAAACATTGTAAATGCTGATGTTATAGCTCGACTGGAACCGTTTCTTCTTTTTTCCCATATAGGTCAGTGAGAAATCAAGCCTGTGATAATGCGGCATCCGAAAAGCATTCCGCTCGCTGTATTCATTCACGACATTTCCGGCAATAAAATAGCGGGACAGAGGCAGGGTCATGGTGTTGCCGGTAGCATAGACCCAAACCGCAGAGATGTTCAGACGTTCGGTAATATCATATGACAATACCACCGAGACGTCATGACGCCTGTCGTATTTGGCCGGGTATCGCTTTCCTCCGTTAATCTCATCAAATTTCCTCGTGGTCCACGAAAGGGTGTATCCGACCCAACCGTTCCACTTGCCTGTACGCTTTTTCAGGAAAACCTCACCCCCGTAAGAGTCGCCCGTTCCAAAAGTGAAATTGTTATCGGTGTTGTTTTTCAGATTGTCTTCAATCATGGCTCCTTCCTTGAATTCGATCTGGTTTTTCAGATGTTTATAATAGAACTCGATCGAAGTTTCAAACATATTCTTCCTGAAATTTCTGAAGTACCCGATGCTGTATTGATCTCCGTACTGGGGTTTGACAATACTCGTGCTGGGGACCCATATATCGGTCGGCAGTGAAACGGTTGCGAAGGAGGCCAGATGAATATACTGATAATTCTGTGTGTAAGCCAGCTTAATGGAGGAGTTGTCCTTGAAAAGGAAACGCATGGAGAGGCGAGGTTCAAGATTATTGTAGCAACGTATGGGCTCACCTTTTCCATATGTAACGGAATCCCCGATACGCCCTACTTCGTTGATCAGGTAACGGGTGTATGGACCCACGTGTTCAAAAAAGCTGTAGCGCAAACCGGCATTTATCCTCCACCATTCGGTCACATCAAATTCATCATTAACATAAACAGCCAGCTCGTGGGAATACAGCTTCACCGTCTTTCCCAGGTCAAACTCAACATCCCCTGACTTCGCAGATGCATTGTTCGGCATCATGATGTGGTAAACATAATTGGCTCCGAATTTTACCGTATGCCTGATACTCGGGAGCCAGGTAAAATCAAGTTTGGCGTTGTAATCCGTAATCCCCGAAAACAGCTTCATTTCATACAGGTTCTGTTCAGCCGCAAGGTTGAATTTATAATTACTGAAAACAAAAGTGGCGTTGGAGAACAGTTTGTCGTTGTAGAGATGGTTCCAGCGAAGTGAAGCAGTGGCATTGCCCCAGTCAATTTTGTTTTTGAAGCTCATACTGCTGCTGTTCAGGTTGAAAACATCACGACCGAAATAACCGCTCAGGTACAGGCGGTCTTTATCACTGAAAATATAGTTAACCTTTGCATTGATGTCATAAAAATAATATCCGCCTTGTTTGAAAGGATTGTCGGATTTCAGGAAAGGTCTCATGAGCAGATCAAGGTAGGTTCTCCTTCCGCTGATAATAAATGAGCTTTTATCTTTCACAATAGGCCCTTCCAGGGTCAGCCTGGAAGATATCAGTCCGATACCGCCGTTTAATCCGAAATGCTTGTTGTTGCCGTCTTTCATGCTGATATCAAGTACCGACGCCAGCCGCCCACCATAATTAGCCGGCATTCCGGCTTTGGTCAGTTCGACATTCTTCAGGGCATCGGCATTGAATACCGAAAAGAACCCCAGCAGGTGTGAGGCATTGTAAACCACTGCCTCATCCAGCAATATCAGGTTCTGATCTGGCCCGCCGCCTCTCACATAATATCCTGAACTTCCTTCCCCTGCGGATTGAACGCCAGGGGTCAGTTGTATGGTTTTCAGAACATCGATCTCACCCATGAAAGCAGGTAGCTTTTTGATCCTTTCCACGGGCATTTCAAAACGGCCCACTTCAGTACTCTGAGTATTCTTATCTTCCTTCTCACCCGTGATTACAACCTCGCTGGTGGTGATCACATTGGGCTCAAGAGAAACATTGAGTTTCTGGTCCTGCGAAAGATCGATCGACTTACTGAATTCTTTATAGCCGATATAGGATACTACAAGTGTATAAGTTCCTTTCTCCAGGGTCAGCGAATAAAAACCGTAGGTATTTGTTGAGATGCCTTTGAGGGATTCTTTGATATAAACATTGGCTCCGATAAGATTCTCCCCGCTCTCGTTGCTTTTTACATAACCGCTTACAGTGAATTTCTGGGCCTCGGTGCTAAGCCCTGCAAGCAATAGCAGGACGAGCAGAAGGATTTTTGATGGATGCTTCATTTTCAGGGTTTGGTTTGATGTCAGGTCATTTTGTCAGTTATCAGGGATTTTCCACTCATCCGGTATCCGGGTTTTCTGACAGAAATGGCCGCTATTGCTGCTTAAGACGAAATATGTTGCTGATTATTGCATGATGGTGTTAAAAACCATACCTGAAGCAAATGTATGCAAAATAGGCAGTTTTCTTCGAATGATGCTGATGATTTGATCATTACTTAACACGGGCGGGATTCTTGATCCGTGTACACGAACCTGCGAATGGGCACAACAACATGTTTTTGATTTACTTTGCAGGCTGAAAACCTGAACCTATGATCTGCGAAAATATCCTCCAAAGCATCGGAAATACGCCCATGGTGAGGATCAATCATTTGAATCCCAATCCATCGACACTGATCCTGGCCAAAGTGGAAGGCAGTAATCCAACGGGCAGCATCAAAGACCGCATTGCTCTTAAAATGATCGAACAGGCTGAAGCTGAAGGCAGACTGAAACCGGGAAAGATCATCATCGAACCCACCTCAGGCAATACGGGTATCGGACTGGCCATGATCGGCCGGGTAAAATCCTATCAGGTGCAGATTGTTATGAGTGCTGCTGTTTCTGTGGAACGACAGAAGATGATCCGGGCATTCGGAGCGGAAGTGATCCTGACCGATGCTGCTGAAGGGACTGACGGAGCCATCCGCCGTGCCCGTCAGATCGTGGAGTCTGACCCTGACCGCTACTTCATGCCGGATCAGTTCTCCAACCAGTACAACAAAATGGCGCATTACAAGGTGACCGGCGAGGAAATCTGGAAGCAAACCAATGGCAAACTGGATTATTTTGTTTCAGCGATCGGAACATCAGGAACACTTAACAGATCAGCCATGGGACGATCGTGGTGATGTTTCCCGATAGGGGGGAAAAGTATCTGAGCACCCACCTCTTTGAAGATCAGACAAGCAACGGGATATGGATGGAATTACTGGAAGCAGAAAGTTAATTCTGCGTTGTATTGTATAACTGGAAACCTGATCATGCAAATAATGGCTGATTTCTGAGCTTGAATAATGATAACAATGATCATCAACCATCTGTTTCATCATTTTTCCGCTTCGTTTTACTGCTTTTTCCGCTTCTCTCCAGCACCGTCATTCCATGACCGGTACTGATATGTTCCCGCAGTTCCCATTCAGGATGCTCGTCCATAAAGCCATACATGGCTGCCTTGATTCCGGGCCTGCCATCAAAAGGATTCATTAGTCCGAAAGTTTCTGTGCTGTGTATAATGATCCATCTGCGGACCCGCTTATGATGACGCTCCAGTTCCGATTTTAACTGATAATACCAATGGTCAGTGTCAATAAACAATAAGTCGGTCCGGCTGATCTTTGTTTTCAGAACATCTTTACAATACATCCTGAGCCTGATACCGCATTCTCTGGCTGTCTCCCTTACCAGGTGTGCAGTGGCGCTGAGCTGAATGTCGTAAGCGTGAATGTTTTTGCAGCCGGATACCACAAGAGCCGCTGTCACACATCCTGAGCCGAAGCCGAATTCGGTCACCGTCCTGCAGCGGGAAGCATAATCACATATGATGTCCAGATGGGGTCTCACAGAATCAACCTGGAAGCCGCGCCCTCCCTTTTTTACTTCCCGGTATAAACGCTGGAGAATTTCTTCCTTTGAGTTTTCCATGGTTTATCAGTTTTAGGGTGTCGGGGGGATATGCTTATGATTCAGGTAAAAGTTTCTGACGTACCGGACAAGTCCGGCAGTTATGATCCCAGGAGTGCAGCAGCATCCTTCTCCTGACCTGTGCGAAGGTCTTCCCTTTCCATATATCCTCAAGCCGGGTGTTGCTGCTCAGTCGTCCCATTTCATCACTGTAATATGAACAGGGCATCACTTTCTCATGATCAGCAATCATGATTTCATTAAAGGGCCGCAGGCAGGCCGCCTCTGATAACATGCCGAAATGACCATCATGGATGGTCTGCAGCTCTTTGTCCCTGCACCTTTTCACCGGTAATACCTGCAGATCCGGTCGGATGTGCCGGTATTCACCTTCGTCCGGTGAGGTAATGCCTGCCGGATGGCCTGGAACAGTGCCGGCCGGTATCTCCGGTAAACGGATCCTGATCCCGTTACGTTCCGCAGCTTCCAGTATGCGATCGTGATAAAAGGCATACTTCTCCGGCTTGTTCTGAAGCATTTCTTCATGCTCACTGAAATACACATTCCCTACGAGATGCCTGAAATCGATCAGCTCAATGCCAAGTTCAGCACAGAGTTCAGTAAACTGGGGGGCCTCATGAATATTGGAATCCATCAGAACGAAATCCATGAAAAGATGCGGCTGATTGCGCTTATGCACTTTCTTCAGATCGCGGACCGCCATAATGTTAGACACGATCTTCCTGAAATCCGCGCCCACCCGGATACGCTCAACCGTCGCGGCCGTCACCCCGTCTAATGACAGCAGGAGATGCGTGACCCCGTTTTCCATGATGGCCTTGCGGGCTGCAGAATCCAGCAGCATGGCATTCGTGCAGAGCCCGATCTCCATATGCGGGTAATCCCTGTGCAGCATCTCGGTGATAGCACTGAAATGCTTTGATACCAGCGGCTCAAACCCGCACGACAACATGATATGGCGGATGAAGGGCGACATATCGTGGATCTGCGCCTTCAACTCCTCAGCAGTGATGAAACGTGCGGGTCTTGAGTAGATTTCTTTTTCCCTGTAATGACACATGATGCAGCGCAGATTGCACTTATTGCTGATGTCCATACGCAGCGTGATCCAGGGATGTTGATTCAGTGTTGTCTGGTATGCATTCTCAGTATCCCGGATGCGTTCTTCATGAAGCGCCTGTTGTTCCTGACTTTCAGCCTGCATGATCTTTCCGCTGACCAGCTCAAGATCCAGCGTTTCCTGACGCAGGGTTCCGTCATTCATGAGAAGAACAACAGAAATCCTCAGCTTTCCCTGCTCAGGAAGGATATACGGACCGGCCTCAAGACGGAAGCCGCAATTACTGCTTCCGGGCAGTTCCCCGAAGTGAACCGAAACATCGGCCCGGGATAAACCATAAGTGAAAGCCACCGTCTCAGTTCCTGCACCGATGACTTCAATACTGCTGATCTGAGTAGTACTCAGCATCCATCCCAGCAGTTTCTGCAAACCTCTGCCATCCGGGTGATATTCTATATAATCAATGCAATATATATAATCAATCAGCATCTTTGCAAGTGATCAGGGGGTTTATTTCAGTCCGAAATTATGCACCCCGAGCGACAGGTTGGGGTTGTAACACGGATCCCGCTCCACATAATTCTTCCATTTCTTGCGGAAAAGATTGACTTCCCTGACGTGCTTCTTGTATGATTCGGCCGTTGAATGGGGGTGACCACGCGACATCGACTCATGGTGGTACAATTCACAATGCGGAACATAAAGATTCTGATAACCGGCTTCCCTTACCTTAAGACAGAAATCAACGTCATTATACTCAGTACCGAAACTCTCATCAAATCCGCCCACTTCATCAAAAACTGCAGTCCGGACCATGAAGCAGGCCGCTGTTACGGCTGAAAATGTATTCAGCATATTGACGTAGTTGAAATAACCCGGACCGTCCCTGTCTTCCCCGACCAGGACGTGTCCTGCTGCTCCGCCAAGGCCCACCACCACGCCCGCATGCTGGATCGTGTCATTATCATATAGCAGCTTAGCCCCTACAACGCCGATCTCCCTGCGCTGGGCATGTTCCATCATCGCTTCAAGCCAGTCTGGACTGATCACTTCTGTATCGTTGTTGAGCAAAAGCAGAAAGTCCCCGCTGGCATTTCTGCGACCCAGGTTGATCAGGCGTGAAAAATTGAAACTCTCTTTATCCTGAACACATTTGAAGCTGATCTTTTTTTGCCCGCTGTACTGGTTGACCAGCTTAAAGAAGTCCTTTTCATCACTGAGATTGTCGATCAGTATAATCTCAAAATTTCTGTAGGTCGACAAGCGCTCTATAGAGCGGAAGCATTTACGGAGCAGTTCAGCCTTGTTTTTCGAAGGAATGATAATGCTGACCAGGGCCTGTTGGTTTAGCAGGTTGAAGCGGATACGGTAGCCCCTGAAACTGTCCAGGAAATCTACCGTAGCTTCCCACCCGCGGCGGTTCATCGCTTCCAGCAATGCTTTCTGTGCGGCGCGGTATGCATAAGGTTTC